>JAYSSW010000140.1:0-4894 GCA_043720335.1 Planctomycetia bacterium | reverse complement strand
CGAAGGGATCATTGGAGCCGAAAGCCGCCGCCAGGGAAAGGCCTCATTCTGGGCCGTGCTGGGTATAGTAGCAGCTGGCCCTGCCCCGACTATTACATCGAGGACCGGGAGCAGGTCGCGTTCTTCGGAGGCAAGCTCGCCGAACGGCTCGGCTTGAAGGAGTTTGACCTCCAGTCCTTCCACGACCTGTGCGACGGCGTCGTGCCCGGCACTCACAAGACCGACCCACGCACCGGGCGGATCGACCCCGACAGCGGCGAGCAGCTCACCCCTGGAAGGAAGGGGGACAAGCGCGCCGGCTACGACGTGACGGTCGATGGCCCCAAGGACCTGGGCGTGCTGCTGGCCCTCGGCCTGGACGACCGCATCATCCCCGACGTGCTCGAACGGGCTGGCCGCGACGTGATGGCCCTCATCGAACGGGACGCCAAGACCCGAGTGCGGATCGGCCGGGCGGACACCGACCGGCCCACGGGCGAGATCGTCTACACCGGCGTGCTGCACACCACCGCCCGGCCCGTCGGCGACAAGATCGACATCCAGCCGCACTACCACTTCCTGGTCGCGAACGTGACCTACGACCCGGTGGAGCAGCGGATGAAGGCGCTCCAGCTCCAGCCGTGGGCGGCGAACGGGGCCAAGGAGGCCCGCCCCTACTACACGGCGTACTTCAACAACCAGCTCGCGCTGCACCTGCAGGAGCTTGGCTACCAGGTCGAAAGAACCGCCGATTCGTTCCGCGTGACCGGCGTGCCGGAGCGGGTGCGGAAGGAATTCTCGCAGCGGACCACGAAGATCGAAGCCGTGGCGGCGCTACTGGAGCAGCGCAAGCAGGAGTTCCTGAACGACCCCGGCGCGAAGCTCAGCCCCGTGGTAAAGGGCAACCTGGGCGCCCACACGCGGGAAGCGAAGAAGCCGGGCCGGACCTGGGAATCGCTGCTGAACCACTGGAACAGCCGCGTGTCGGGACAGGAGCGGATGGCCGTCCTCGACACGGTGATCGCGTCGCGGCGGAATCCGCACCAGCCGGACCATCTGCGTGACGCCACGAAATTGGTGGTCAGCAACCGCATGTCGCTGGACTGGGCACTGCGTCACTGCCTGGAGCGGAACTCGGTGGTCAGCCAGCGCGAGTTGGTGACGACGGCGCTCAAGCACGGCCTGGGCAACGTGACGGCGGACGGCATCCTGAGCGAAGTCGCCACCCGTAAGGATCTGATCCGCCGCCAGGTGGACGGCGTCGAGCTCGTCACGACCCAGAGCGTGCTGGCCGAGGAGAAGCGGATCGTGGCGTTCGCCCAGCAGGGCAAGGGGCGCTATCGCCCTCTCGGAGCAAAAACCGATCAAGTCGCGTCCTTGAGCAAAACCAACGGCTCGCATGCGGTAGAAGGGCCAGTGGACTCCCTTGCGTCAAGTCTCTCTCCCACGCAGGCCGCTGCGGTCAAGCACGCCTGGACCAGCCGCGACCGGCTCATCCTCATCCGGGGCGCCGCCGGCACCGGCAAGACGACGCTGACCAAGGCTCTGCTCGCCGGGATTGACGTTCCTTACGTCGTCCTCGCCCCGTCAGCCGAAGCGTCGCGCGGCGTTCTTCGCAGGGAGGGTGTGGACCCGAACGCCGACACGCTGGCGAAGTTCCTCATCGACGAAGATATGCAATCCCGCGTCAAGAACGGCCTCATCGTGCTGGACGAAGCCAGCCTGACCGGGGCGCATGACTTGGCGAGGCTCACCCAGTTAGCCGACCAACTCAATGCTCGCCTGCTGCTGCTGGGCGACCGCCGCCAGCACAAATCGGTCGCGCGCGGCGACGTGCTGTGCCTGCTCGAAGACAAGGCCAAGGTGCCGGTCGCCACCGTCGGCGAAATCCGCCGCCAGTCCGGCGAGTACCGGAAGGCGGTCGAGGCGGCGAGCAGCGGCAACGCGGCGGGCGCCCTCGCGAAGCTCGACCAGCTCGGCTGGGTGAAGGAGGGGCACGACGCCCTGGTGGACGACTACATGGCCGGACGCAAAGCGGGCAAGTCGCAGCTTGTGGTTGCGCCGACGCACGCCGAAGGAGATACTGTCACCGCAAAACTGCGCGAGCGGTTGAAGGCGGAGGGAATCCTGCATGGCGACGAAAGACACTTCACCCGGCTCGAAAACGCCCAGCTCACGGAAGCGGAGAAAAGCGACGCGGAAACGCTCCGCGCGCACGCGGGCGAGGAAGCACAGTTTGCTCGACATGGCAAGACGGCAAGGGCCGGGCAGAGGGTGACGATCACGCGGGAAAACGCGGCGGACCTGGCGGCCGAGGGATCCCGCCTCGTGGTCTACCGCAAGCGCGACCTGGCCCTCGCCGAAGGCGACACCATCCGCGTCACCGGCAACGGCAGTTCGCTCGACGACCATCGGCTGAACAACGGCGCCGTGTACCAGGTGGCGGGCTTCACCGACAAGGGCGACATCCGCCTGGGCAACGGCTGGATCGTCGGCAGGGACTTCGCCCACCTGACGCACGGCTATGTCTCGACCTCGCACGCCAGCCAGGGCCGCACCGTGGATCGCGTTCTGGTCGCCCAGAGCAGCCAGAGCTTCCCGGCAAGCGACAAGAGTCAGTTCTACGTCTCGATCAGTCGCGGCCGCCAGCAGGCCACGATATACACGGATTCACGCGAAGGTTTGATGGAAGCGGTAGACCGCGACCGGCCCCGCGTGCTGGCGAGCGAATTGGTCCGCAAGCCGAGGCAGAAGCTGCGCGAGCGGATCAAGAAACACTTGTGTTTCCTGCGGAGCGTGGGCAATGTCATCGGCGACCGCGAGCCGAACCGCGCCGCGCAACCAACGAGGGAGGCGGCGCATGAGCGGCAGTAGCAGATCGGAGGGGATTCGCGGCCTGCGGGAGATGGCGGCACGTCCGGGCGCCTCGCCCGACCTCCCGCCGCAGACGGACGAAGCTCCGCCGGACACGGAGGAGGCCTCCGACCGCTGCGGCCTCACGAGCCCCCATCCTCAGCAGGGCATCTTCCTCGAACTCTCCGACGGTAGCTGGCGAGGCCCGATGTACGGCATGATCTCCGTAGAGCCGCAGCAGCTCCTGCCGAACGGCATCCGCTTCCAGTACCAGAACGAGGAGGGCTTCTGGGACGTGTTCGTGATCGGCGGCACCAGCGAGGAGTCGAAGGACGCGATCCGGCAAATCGCGGGACATTTGACCTGGGGGAAGCGCGCCAGTCTTCACACGCGCAAGGGGATCGTCGAGGAGATCCGGGTCGAGAAGGTGGATGAAGCGGAGGAATAAACTGGGGCCGCCTGAAGACGGCCCCGTCGCCGCTCCTGCGCCTCGGCAGGTCCAGCAATGCTGCGGGCCGGGTTCACCTTGGCTCTACCCCGGCGGCTTCGGGCGCGGCTCCCAAGTTCTTGCCACCCCTACTGCTTGTCACTGCCACACCGCAACGCGTTCTTGATGGCACGGTGGTGGGCTTCGGTCAAGAGTTGAGCGTGATGATTGCTCGACGGAATCGGGCATGATACTCCTGCGCGATGACCACCCTGACAGACCAGGACTTGCGCAACGCGAACGCTCGCCGGATCATTGCCGACCGCCAGAACGCGGAGTACGGCGAGTGCCAGCGTCTCGCCGCTGCGGTCCTCGGCCCCGGCTGGGAGCCGTGGATGAAGCTGGTCCTGGTCGATGCTGATTTCCGCCGGACGGGGGACGCGACTCCCGCAGCGGTGGCGTTCAAGGTTCGTCGCGATGGCGAGGCCCGCTACCTGGCGGCGCAGCCGGACGGCACGGTCGCCTGCGCGGAACGGTATGAAGACTTGTTCGGCCCGCTGCTGGCCGAGAAGCATCCGACGAAAACGATCGAAGTGAAGGGAAAGCGGATCGCGGTGGAGCGCAACGAGCTGCACTGGTCGGCGCTGGAGTTGTACCAGCCGAAGTCCGCAGAGCAGTTGAGCAAGCTGCGTGAGTCGAGGGACCGGGCAAAGGAAGAGCGGGCCGAGCGGAAGTTCCAGGAGGAGACGCCGCTGTTCGCTCTTGCCGAGCGAATCGAGAAAGAAGACCGCAAACTGTAGGCGACGGGATCGGCCCCGCTCAACGACATCCTGCCCAGTGTTGCGAAACGGTGCGTGTGTAGCGTCCGAGATGTGTTATGGTAAAGAGGTGTTGGGTTGCAAGCTGGCGCATGGCGTACTACGGACATGGCCGCGAGAAGACTCTGGCCATGACTGACACTTAACCCGGTCAAGCAATCCATCCTCAACTGGGACGCCTGAGTCATCGACGTAGTATTGTTTGAAAAAATGGGCAACGCCAGCAGCGCGGCACTGCGAGTCGATGTCGCGCACCCAATCCATGTTCATGGACCGACGTCGCTCCTTGGCTGCTCTTTCGCATCCGGTGATGACCCAGTCAATGCCGAAAAGATAAGGGCGAAGATTGAGCCGCTCAAGGAGCGGCTCAGCAGAAACAAATCGCACCACTGCAGGAATCTTGACCAGGGCGTCAACACGATCAAGCGATTCCGTGCACCCGGCAGTCACCCCAAGCCAGACGTTCGGGTAGCCCTCACCCCAGTCAGCGGGCAGGCAATCGACGATTCGCTCGGCCCGCTTGGTGAGAACAAGCCAGTCGAGATGCTGGCACTCTGCAATCAACTTCCAAGCATCCTCGCGCCAGTCGTCGGCTCCGGGATGAAAAAAATCGGACATCGAACAGGTGAAAACGCGATTTCTGCGAGACTCTTTTTCAGCAGTTCTGTTCCATCGCCGAGGATTTTCCCAGTTTTTTGTTCGTATTGGACCTTTGAGCGTGCTTGTTTAGCGCCCCTGGTCGGCGGGGTCAGTGCCAGAGGTTGCCGAGGGCGCCGCAGCAGGCGGCGCTGACGTAGGCGAACGCGTCGATCGCTTT
>JAYSSW010000139.1:0-2268 GCA_043720335.1 Planctomycetia bacterium | reverse complement strand
AACTTTCAACGAGTGCAAGTTCCACCAGCCCGCTGACGCAGGCCTTTCGCCTAACCTCATCATGAATCGGCACTCATCATTTCTCTCTCCTCCGACGTGGGACGACCCCTCACCCTCGGTCCCTCTCCCCGTAAGGGGGAGAGGGATGCCCATCTCCGCCACCATTTCGGGAAGTTGTTTTTTCATCGTTCCTAAAACTCAAGGAGGGGAACACGACAGTCACGTCGCGCTCCCCTCCTTGCTTGTCGTCATGGCGGTTCGCCGGGGCGCTACTCCATCGGCAGGACGCGGACCGGCAGGGTGACGGTCGTGGTCGCGTCGCACAGGACGCAACGGGCCGTCAGCTCGACCGTGTAGGTTCCGGGGCGGTTCAGCGTCACGCCGAACTGCAGCGGCACCACGCGGGTGTCGGCGGGGACGTTCTCGTTGACCTTGCCGCTGAGCGGCTTGGCGAACGTCAGGGCGCCCTTGCTGTCGCGGACGCGCATCTCGACGACGAGGTCGGGCTGCTTGGACTTTTCGTCGCGTTTGAAGCCGACGGCGCCGAAGCTGACGTAGAGCGTCTCGCCGACGACGCCGACGGGTGCGACGGGAACCTTGCCTTCGGGATCGGCGAAGGTGCCGACGCGGACGATGCCGAAGCCGGCGGGGAGGATCTTGCCCTTGCCTTCGGAGACGACGGTCTTCTTGGTCTCGCGGTCCTCGACGGTCACCTTCCAGTGCAGGGCGCCGGGCTTGGCGTCGAGGGGGACCTCGATGTGGGCGCTGCAGGGGATGGTGTCGCCGCCGAGGAAGTTCTGGGAGACGAGGTTGTACGGCTTCTGCTCGAAGAAGAGCTCGCCGTTGGCGTCGCGGACCTCGATGGCGAGGGAGTACTTGGCCTGTCCCTTGTCGTCGAGCTTGAGGTTCTTGACGCCGAAGGTGAAGAAGGCGACGTCGCCGGGGAGCATGCCGTCCTTGGGGCGGACGGCCCCGAGGTGGCCGTAGGTGGCGCGGGGCTCGACGATTTCGAGGGCGCCGGCGCCGCCGGTTGCGGCGGGGCCGGCGAAGCAGAGAGCCGCGCACGAGACAAGCAGCGGAAGCATGGTCGATTCGTCCCTTGGGGTTGGTTGCGTTGGTTGCAGGGTCACTGCTTCTTGGAGGTCATGTTCCGGGAAGTCATGGTCGGGAGGTCGGGGCGGAGCTGCATCTGGAAGCCGGAGCTGGCCTGGGCGGTGGAGACGTAGGCGGCGAAGGCGTTGTGCAGGGAGTGGTAGGCGGCCTCGTCGCCGGGGTTGGCGGGGGCGAAGGAGAGTCCCTGGGTGAGCATGGAGGAGACGAGTTCGGGGACGTTGTTGCCGCGGGCCGCCTGGGCGCCGGCGAGGAGCTGCTTGGAGCCGGGCTGGGCGAGGGCGCGGACGGCGTTCTGCATGTCGTCGACGTAGTGCTTGCCGGCGAGGAAGTCGGCGCCTTCGATCTGGTCGGTGTGGTACTTCTTGCGCAGCTCCTCGCGGAGTTCGTCGAGGCCGCTGATGAGCTTCTTGTAGTTCTTGGCGTCGAGCTTGCCGGTGCTGGCCTCGTTGACGGCGGCGGTGACCATCGGGGCGAGCTTCTCCTGGAGCGGGCCTTGCAGCCCGAGGGGCCAGTCGGCCTCGTTGTAGCCCTTGAGGACGCCGATGTTCTTGCCCCCCTTGCCGACCGAGACGTTGACGTGCTTGAGGGTGTCGCCGTAGATGGGCAGCGGCGGTCCTTGGATGCCTTTGGTCGCCAGCGAGGCGATGAAGGGCATGAGGGTGTTGAGGGTGTCGCCGCGGTTGATCTCGGATTCGGTGGGGTCGCGGAGGATGCGGTTGATCGTCTGGTTCTTCATCAACCCGACCTGTTCGCCGTAGCTGGCGGTGTTGGCCTTCTCGTAGGCCATCTCGTCGAACGATTTGCGCTGGGTGTCGATCTTGGCCTGGTAGGCCTTCTGGCGGTCGATGCGTGCCTGCTCCTGGTCGAGCATGACTTGGCCCTGGGCCTGGACGAGCTGTGCGGTGCCGGCCTGGTAGCCGCCCGCGCCGGCGTAGGGGGCGTAGACGCCGCCGCCGTACCCGCCGTAGCCGGGGTAGCCGACGCGGGGGTAGTACTGGGCGTGGGCCGTGGAAGCGCCGGCGAGCGATGCGACGACGAGCGATGCGACGAGCAGCCAGCGGGCGGAGGTTCGGAGTGCCATGACAGAAGCGTCCATCCAAAGGAGATGATTCGACCTTCGCAAGTTCGGGACCGTGTGGTCAGCGACTTTGAAAG
>JAYSSW010000138.1:0-4901 GCA_043720335.1 Planctomycetia bacterium | reverse complement strand
GTGTTGCCCGCCTCGTCGATCACGTCCACCAACTCGTCGGCCGCGCTCATGGCTTCGCCTCCCTATCGATAGAGTGTAGCTCTGTCGCTCGGCAACATCCACGCAGGTCGATTCCCCATGAACGCAGCCTTGTCGCGCTGGGAGCTGGCGGCCGAGAACATCGCGGTCAAGATCCGCTGGTTCGGCGTCCTGTTCGGCTACCTGCTCGTCAACGTCGTCGACGGCGGCGAGCACCGCGCCGTCCTCAACGCCATCCTCGCCGTCGGCGTCGGCTACGCGCTGCTCGACACCGCCCACCGCGTGCGCGGCCGAGTGTTCCTGGGCCGTTCGCCGCTGCTCATCTCGGCGATGGAGGGGCTGTTCATCGCCCTGCTCTGCTACCACCATCGCGGCCTCGAATCGGCCTTCCGCTACTACTACCTTTTGTCACTCATCTGCTGCGCGATCCGCCATTCGCTCACCACCACCTACCTCACCTGGGCGATCCACTGCGCCAGCTACCTCACGCTCTACGCCCTGCTCCCCGGCGACGAACGCAGCTTCGCCACGCTGGTGTTGATGCTCGTGATCCTCGGCTGGGCGACCTGGGCGTGCGCGTCGCTCGCGCTGCTGCTCAAGCAGGTCGGCGACCATCTCGGCGAGCTGAACCAGCAGCTGGAGGAGAACCGCGCCCTGCTCGAAGCCCGCATCGCCGAGCGGACCCGCGAGCTGCAGGAAGCGCAGGCCCGCGTGCTGCACCAGGAGAAGATGGCCGCCTTCGGGCTGCTCGCGGCGGGCATCGCCCACGAGGTCGGCAACCCGCTCACCTCGATCTCGACGCTTGTGCAGATCCTCCAGCGCCGCGACCTCGACGCCTACACGCGCGAGAAGCTCGGCCTGGTCAGCGGGCAGCTCGACCGCATCCAGACGACGCTGCGCGAGCTGGTGAACTTCAGCCGCCCCGCCAGCACCGCGCGGTCGCGCGTCAGCCTGGCCGACGTGCTCGCCGAGGCGATCAACATCGCGAAGTACTACAAGCGGCGTCAGGGGCGCGTCATCGAAACGCAGCTCCCGGACGACCTGCCCGCGATCGTCGGCGTGCGCGACCAGCTCGTGCAGGTGTTCCTGAACCTGATCCTCAACGCGATCGACGCCACCGCCGTCGGAGGCCGCATCGTGCTGATCGGCACTTCGAGCGACACGTCGGTCCGCATCCGCGTGCAGGACGACGGCCAGGGGATCGCCGCCGAGCACCGTGCGAAACTGTTCCAGCCGTACTTCACCACGAAGAAGCACGGCACCGGCCTGGGGCTGTTCGTCTCGCGCAAGCTCATGCTCGACCACGACGGCGAACTTGAGGTCACGAGCGAGCCAGGGCAGGGAACCACGTTCCTGCTGACCTTCCCGCGCGCCCCTGCCCTGGCGATCGCTTGACGCTGAGCCAGCGCTGCGATCGTGTTCCCCCGTGTTCAGCGGCAAAGCCTTCGGGTACAATCACGTCGCCCCGGCGAATCCTCGTCTTCGAGCACGACCCCATGAACCCGCTGCGTTTCGCGCTGCGTCGGCCCGTGACCGTCATGGTGCTGATCCTGGCCATGGTCGGCGCCAGCGCGCTCGCCATGCGGCGCATGAACATCGACATCTTCCCCGAACTCAACCTCCCCGTCATCTACGTCGCCCAGCCCTACGGCGGCATGGACCCGGCCCAGATGGAGGGGCTGCTCACCAACTACTACGAGTACCACTTCCTCTACATCTCCGGCATCCACCACGTCGAATCGAAGAACATCCAGGGCGTCGCCGTCATGAAGCTCGTCTTCAACCCCGGCACCGACATGCCCCAGGCGATGGCCGAAACCATCGGCTACGTCACCCGCTCGCGCGCCTTCATGCCCCCCGGCACCGTGTCGCCGTTCGTCATGCGCTTCGACACCGGCAGCGTGCCGGTCGGCTACCTCGTCCTCTCCACCGACAACCCCAACCGCAGCGTCGGCGAGATGCAGCGCATGGCCCTGTTCGACGTGAGGCCGATCTTCGCAACCCTGCCCGGCGTCTCGGCGCCGCCCCCCTTCGGAGGCAACCAGCGCTCCATCGTCTTCAAGGTCGATCCCGCCAAGCTCGACGCGCAGGGCGTGTCGATCAAGGAGGTCGTGACCGCGCTCAGCGAAGGGAACGCGATCAGCCCGTCGGGCAACCTGTTCATCGCCGACCAGATGCCGATCGTGCGCGTCAACGCCGTCGTCGCCAACCCGCAGGAACTGGCCAGCCTGCCGATCCGCCTCGGCTCGCACATCTGCCTGCGCGATGTCGGCGAGGTCAAGGACGCCACCGACATCCCCTCCGGTTTCGCCATCGTCA
This sequence comes from Planctomycetia bacterium, assembly GCA_043720335.1. Lineage (GTDB taxonomy): Bacteria > Planctomycetota > Planctomycetia > Gemmatales > Gemmataceae > JAYSSW01. The sequence continues at coordinate 2,564 of JAYSSW010000138.1, read as the reverse complement.
ACGGCAAGCGCACCGTCTACATGCTCGTCACCAAACGCGCCGATGCGTCGACGCTCAGCGTCGTCAACGCCGTCAAAGCCAACATGGCCAAGATGCAGAGCGTGCTGCCCGACGACATCAACATCCGCATGGAGTTCGACCAGTCCCCCTACGTCACCCGTGCGATGACCAGCGTCGCGACCGAAGGGCTGCTCGGCGCCATCCTCACCGGGCTGATGGTGCTGCTGTTCCTGCGCGACTGGCGCAGCGTCATCGTCGTGGTGCTCAACATCCCGCTCGCCATTCTCGGCGCGCTCGTCGCCCTTTGGCTCACCGGGCAGACGATCAACCTCATGACGCTCGGCGGCCTTGCTTTGGCGGTCGGAATCCTCGTCGACGAGGCGACGGTCGAAGTCGAGAACATCCACACGCAGATGCTCACGGCCGGCTCGATTGCGCGGGCGGTGGTGCTGGGCAACGCCGAGACCGCCGTGCCTCGCCTGCTGGCGATGCTGTGCGTCCTGGCCGCGTTCCTGCCGTCGTTCCTCATGCAAGGCGCCGCCCGGTCGCTGTTCGTGCCGATGTCGCTCGCCGTCGGCTTCGCGATGGTCGCCAGCTACGTCCTGTCGAGCACGTTCGTCCCGGTCCTGTCGATTTGGCTCCTTCGGAAAGCACACGCCGCCGACGAATCGAAGGGGCTGTTCGCGACGCTGCAACGCTTCTACGCCGGCACGCTGAAACGCCTTCTCGTGGTGCGCTGGCTGTTCCTCGCCGGCTATGTCGCTGCTGCCGTGTTCCTTGGCGTCTGGTGGTGGGGCGGGCATCCCGGCGTTGGCATGGAGATCTTCCCCAAGGTCGACATGGGCCAGTTCACGCTCCGCCTCCGCGCCCCGACCGGCACACGCATCCAGCACACCGAGCAGTTGACGCTGCAAGCCATCGAAGGAATCAAGGAAGTGGTCGGCGCCGACAACGTGCACATCACGCTCGCCTACATCGGCCTGCCCAGCTCCAATTACCCGATCAACAACCTTTACCTCTGGACCAGCGGCCCCGAAGAAGCGGTCCTGCGCGTCGCACTGAAAGACGGCAGCGGCGTGCGCCTCGAACCGATCAAAGACAAGCTGCGCGAGGTCGTCAGCGCGAAGCTCGAAACGTCGCTGCGGCAGATTCTCACGTCGCAAGGGCTGCCGAGCGACCGCATCGCCGAGCGCGTGAAAGGGCTGCGGCTGTCGTTCGAGCCGGCCGACATCGTCAACGAGGTGATGAGCTTCGGCTCGCCGACCCCCATCGAGATCGCCGTCAGCGGGCCGAAGCTGGAGGACAACTTCGCCCACGCCGAGAAGATCCGCGCGGAGCTGAAGAAGATCGACTCGCTGCGCGACCTGCAGTATTTGCAGCCGCTCGACTATCCCAGCATCGACGTGAAGATCGACCGCGAGCTGCTGGGGCGCAGCGGCGGGAACATCAAGGCCGTCACCGAGTCGATCATCGCGGCGACCACGTCGAGCCGCTACATGGCGCCGATCCACTGGCCCGACCCGAAGACCGGCATCGGCTTCCAGGTGCAGGTCGAGATCCTCAGCGACCGCATGAAGAAGGTCGACGACCTCGGGCTGCTCATCATCCAGCCGAGCGCGACCGGCTCGCCGCTCCGACTTCGCGACGTGGCCGACATCAAGGCGGGCAAGATGCCCGGCGAGTACGACCGCTACAACATGCGCCGCATGGTCAGCCAAACCGCGAACCTGTCCGACGAGGATCTGGGAAACGTCGCGGTGAAAATCATGCAGGCGATGAAGGATGCCGGCGAAACGCCGCGCGGGATGCAGGTCGACCTGCGCGGCCAAATCGTGCCGATGCGCGAGATGTTCGAGGGGCTGGCCATCGGCCTGGTGCTGGCCGCCGTCGTCATCTTCCTGCTGCTGACGGCGTACTTCCAGTCGCCGCGCCTCGCCCTCGTCGTGATGGGGACGACGCCGGCGGTGCTGCTCGGCGTGGCGGCGGCGCTGGTGCTGACCCGCACCACGCTCAACCTGCAGTCGTTCATGGGGGCGATCATGGCCGTCGGCGTCGCCGTCGCCAACGCCATCCTCCTGGTCACCTTCGCCGAGAAGCAGCGGCAACGCGGCGTGCCGGTCCTGCAAGCCGCCCTCGACGGCGCGCGTCTGCGACTGCGACCCATCCTCATGACGAGCTGCGCCATGATCGCCGGCATGACGCCGATGGCGCTCGGCCTGGGCGACAGCGGCGAGCAGACCGCCCCCCTGGGCCGCGCCGTCATCGGCGGGCTGGTCGCCGCGACGGCCGCGACGCTGCTGCTCCTGCCGATGATCTTCGCCATCGTCCAGCGCAACGGCTCCGTCGCGTCCGCCTCCATCGACCCCGACGATCCCGCCAGCCCTCGTTTCGACGGCGCCGTTCCGCAACCCGCGACCGAAGCGGATGGACGAGGGGTAATCTCACATCGAGGATCATAGAGGCGTTAAAAAATCCCGGCGAACGGCCAGCGTAAGCTGGCTGGTAGAACCTAGCAATCGCTGAAAGTTTCACCAGCCAGCTTACGCTGGCCGTTCGCCTGAACG
>JAYSSW010000137.1:0-10232 GCA_043720335.1 Planctomycetia bacterium | reverse complement strand
CAGGCTCGGACATTTCTCCGTGGACGCTTCAACGAACCGAAATCGACGTGCGACTCCCCGCCCGTGCAGAGCACGCCCTCGGCGCCACCGGAAGATGGGCGGCCCGAATGATGGTTTTTCGATGAAGTTCCCGTTGCAATGCATGCGGGACGAACCTATATTGGCCTTCATCCTTTTCTCATGAATCATGTCAATGAGTCGCCAACTCCTCATGGGAGTCGGTTGTAATGGCCGTTTCGTCGCAACCCGTGATTCGCGAACTTCGCGGTTGGAAGGCGCAGACCTGCGCGCATTGCCGCTGCGCCTACCGCGTGCTGCTGCGCGAAACGAGCGATGAAGCGAACCACACGGATTCGGCGGCGCTGCGCGCCATGTCGCGCCGCGTGCTGGCCGCCCCCTGCCCCGCGTGCGGCTTCTACCAGCCCGACTTGCTTTCCCAGCGCCGGCGCGGGCTGCACCTGGCCGCGCTGCTGGCCGCCTCCACGATCTATGGCGCCGTCCTCGCCCTGGTCGAAAACCAGCATCTTGCGCTCATCGCCGGCCAATACCTGCTCGTGGCGGTCGGTCTGGCGTCGTTCCTGACGCACGCCTGCATCCTGCGCATCGACCCCAACCGCGACCGTGAACGAGGCATCGCCGAGGCGACCCGGCTGCTGGGCGAAGGCTCGCTGCAAATGCTCCCCGGCGAACCGACGGCGGCGCCTCCCCGCGCGGCATGGCGCTCCTGCGGCGTGCTCAGCTGGCTGGTGCTCGCGCTGATGCTGCTCGCCGTCCCGGCCGCCGCGCTGGCGGAAGGCTGCCGGCGGACCCGCGGCTGGCCCGTCAACGAGGGCTGCCAGCCTTTCGTCGTTGGCGACGGCGACTCGGCACGGATCACCTTCTCGCAGACGGTCACCTCCATCAAGGGGAGCTGGAAAGCGGTCGCGAAAGCCCGCGTCGTCAACGCGGCCGACCTGGGGCTGGCCTCCGACACGCTCGAAGTCGAAACGCAGTCCGCCCCGTGGGACCGCACCATCCAGGCGCGCACCTCGCAGAAAAACGTCCGGTCGAACCTCTGGGTGCGCGTGCATCTGCCTCGCGGCTTGAACGGCCAGGGCAGGCGACTGCGGCTGGCGATCTCGATGCGCGTCTGCTACCCCGACGCCAACAGCTCCAACACCCAGCGCTTCAACGACCGCTTCCGCGCCTTCGACCTGCAAGCCGACCTCGACGTCGCCGACCCGGGGGCGGGCGTGCTCTACCAGCTCTGTTGGCGGATCGGCAGCATCGCCAGCGCCGCCGTGCTGCTGCTCGGAGGAGCCTTCTTCCTGCTCCAGGCCCGCCGCCTCGCCCGGCTCGCGCTGCCCGGCGCCGTGAAACTGCTGCCTGCGGAGGCCTCGAAGCCAAGTTCAGCGCCTTCGTGATACACATGGTCGCGCCGTCGCCTGGCAACCTGCCTTTCACAAATCGCGAACTTCCGTAACAATGGCGGGATGAGCGCGCATCACGACATTCTTGGCAAGGGCGGGGCGATCAGTCGCCAACTCGCCAACTACGAGCCGAGGCCGCAGCAGCTGCAGATGGCCGACGCCGTCGCCCGCGCCCTCGCCGACCGCCAGCACCTCATGGTCGAAGCGGGCACCGGCGTCGGCAAGAGCTTCGCCTATCTCGTCCCAGCGATTCTCGCCGCCTGCGCCGATCCCGAGTGCAAGGTCGTCATCTCGACGCACACGATCAGCCTTCAGGAACAGCTCATCCGCAAGGACCTGCCTTTCCTGCAGCGCGTGATGCCGCAGCCGTTCAAGGCGATCCTCGTGAAGGGCCGGGGCAACTACCTCAGCAAGCGCCGCTTGCGTGTGGCGCAGAAGCGGGGCTACAGCCTGCTCGCCGAGGCCAGCGCCCAGGAGCAGCTCGACGACCTGGTTCGCTGGGACGAGTCGACGCAGGACGGCACCCGCAGCGACCTCGACTTTCGACCGCTCCCGTCGGTCTGGGAACTGGTCGAAAGCGACTCGGGCAACTGCCTCGGCAAGCGCTGCGCCAATTTCGACACCTGCCACTACTTCCGCGCCCGCAAGGCGATGTCGCAAGCCCAGGTGCTGGTCGTCAACCACGACCTCTTCTTCGCCGACCTCGCGCTGCGCGCGATGGGCCGCGAAGTCGGCATCCTGCCCAAGCACCGCGTCGTCGTCTTCGACGAGGCCCACACCCTGGAGGACGTGGCCGCCGACCACCTCGGCCTGTCGATCACACGCGGGCACGCCGAGTTCCTGCTCAACAAGCTGCTTCTCGAACGCCGCAACCAGATGACCGGTTTGTTGTCATTGCACGGCGACGCGCCGTCGTGGGAGCAGGTGATGCGCACCCGCAAGCGCGTCGACGAATTCTTCCAGCAGATCTCGCAGTGGCGCTTCACGAACGAACGCAGGAACACGCGCCAGGGGGGCTTCGGCGACTCGATCCGCGTGCGGCAGCCCGACATCGTGCCGGCGACGCTGGCCGACGAGTTCACCGCGCTTTCAAAGCAGCTCGACCGGCTCAGCGCGGCGATGAACAGCCCGGAGGAGCAAGTGGAGCTTGACTCCGCAGCGACGCGCTGCGAGGACTACGCCACCCGCCTGCGGACCTGGCTGAAGCAGGGGTTGCCCGGCCAGGTCTACTGGATCGAAGCCTCCGGCGAACGCGGCCAGCGCATCACCTTGTCGAGCGCCCCGATCGACGTCGGCCCGATCCTGCGCGAGCACGTCTTCGACCGCGTCCCCAGCGTGATCCTCACCAGCGCCACGCTCAGCGTCGGCGGCCGCGACCCGTTCGCCTTCTTCCGCGACCGGCTCGGCTTCGACAACGATCCGACTCTTCAACTCGGCAGCCCGTTCAACTACCGCGAGCAGGTCGAGCTGCACCTGTTCCGACAGATGCCCGACCCGACGACCCAAGCTGCCGCGTTCGAGGAGGCGTGCTGGGAGAAGATCAAGGAGTACGTGCTGCGCACGCAGGGCCGGGCGTTTGTGCTGTTCACGAGCATGCAGACGTTGAACCGGGCGGCGAAGCAGCTGCGCGGCTGGTGCGTCGCGAACGGGCTGACGCTGATGTGCCAGGGCGAAGGCCTGACCGCGAATCGGCTGCTGGAGCAGTTCCGCGAAACGGAAGGGGCGGTGCTTCTCGGCGTCGACAGTTTCTGGCAGGGCGTGGACGTGCAGGGGGAGGCGCTGTCGAACGTCATCATCACGAAGCTGCCGTTCACGCCACCCGACCGGCCGATCGTGGAGGCGCGGGGCGAAGCGATCATCGCGCGCGGCGGGCACCCGTTCATGGACTACTCGCTGCCCCAGGCGATCCTGAAATTGAAGCAGGGCTTCGGCCGGCTCATCCGCACACAGCAAGACGAGGGCTTGGTGGTGCTGCTCGATCCGCGTTTGTTGACGAAGCCGTACGGCCGGCAGTTCCTCGAAGCGCTGCCGACGTGCCGTCGCTTCGTGGACGGGGTGGAGTCGCGGTAGACGTTCCCAGGGACGGCTGTCCTTGGGCTTTCGAGGCATGAGCGACGTACGCGCGAGACGACTCACTCGATGCGGATGCCGAGGAGCTTATCGAGGGCGAAGACGAAGTAGCGGGCGTTGCCCAGCTCGGCGTAGGAGAAGCTGACGATGCCGGTGTCGGTGAACCAGCCCTTCTTGGCGCCGTGCTGCCAGATCGAGACCATGCCGGCCTCGATGCGCATCTGCTGGATGTCCTCGGATTCGAGGGTGGTGGTCTTGCCCCCCTGGACGATGGTGATCTCGTCCTTGCGCAGCTCGACGTAGTCGTTGCCTTTCAGGCCGAAGACGACCTCGTCGTCGCCCCCCGTCAGCTTGTCCATGTTGCCGAAGAGGTAGAGGGTCCAGGCGGTCTCGGCGGCGAGGGCCAGGTAGAAGGGATCCTTGGCGTGCGGCGTGCGGGCCTCGCTGCTGAAGCTGCCGGCCAGGGCGTAGACCTGCTTGGCCTTGCTGCTGGTCCAGTTGAAGGCGTAGTTGGTGCCGGTGTAGGCGCCGTTGTAGTAGTTGCGGGTCTCGCCGGTGCGCAGCTCGACGGCGTCCTCGAAGAGGAAGACGTCGTCCTTGGCGAGATGGTCGCGGTCGCCGGTGCAGACGAAGGTGGCGACGCCGAGCTTGCCGACGTAGTTGCAGGTGTGCTTGAAGCGCGTCATCAGATGGCCGAAGTACGCCCCCAGGCCGCCCAGACCCAGGCCCAGGCCGAGCATCGTGAGGATCTGGGGCGCTCCGATGCGGCCCCGGGTCGCGGTGAACATGCCGATGGCGATGCCCAGCACCGCGCCGATGGCGAACAGGAAGAACATGACGCCGAGTCGTCCACCCGACGACATCGGCTGCTTGTGCGACTTCAGGCTGGTGAAGGCGCTCATCACCGGGCCGATCTCCTTCGGCGCTTCGACGAAGAAGTCGTCGTCCTCCTCGACCGGGTTGCCGTAGTGGGTGAGTAGCCCCGCGTCCTCGTCGTCGTCCTCGCGCTCGTCGTCGCGCTCGCGCGGCTTCGTCTCGCGCTTCGGGATCGGCTTGTCGTAGGCGCGGGCAGGCTCGCCGTTGCTGGCGGCGGGACGCGAGACGGCGGGGGCGGGCGGCTTGTCGGTGAAGTTGCCGTTGTCCTCGGCGGGGATCTGCACCGCGCTGCCGCAGGAGGGGCACGCCCCTTCCTGCCCGGCGAACTCGTCGGGCACTTCCAAGGTCTTGTTGCACTGCGAGCAGCGGAACGTGATGGCCACGAATGCGTCTCCCTGGACGGCGAAACTCGACCGGTGCCTGATTTTTTCAAGCATAGCAGACCCCGCGCCGTTCGACCACGTTGTTTTGCACGCCTCGAAATCGCCACGGAGCACGGTTTCGGCGGAAGCATCGTTTCGTTCGACCTGCGTGGCCGGGAAAAAAGCCGGCCCGGAGAAAAATGCCCTTGCTGAGGCGGGCCGACACTCCTATATTTTCAACGAACAAGGGGATGTAGCTCAATTGGTTAGAGCGCCGGACTGTCGATCCGGAGGTTGCGGGTTCGAGTCCCGTCATCCTCGCTGAGTTCAAACGCCGCAAGAATCACCGCTTGCGGCGTTCTCTTTTGCAGACCCCTTTCGTCAGCACGTTCGATTTGCCCGCCTGGTTTGCCCCCCAAGTGCCAATCGGGGCGATTTTTCCACAGCGGGTGTTCCGACCCGCATGAAGACCTCCACCGGACTCTGGGATCAGGTGCGCGACTTTGCCAACGGGGACGCCTGGGGGCGGTTCGCGGCACTTTGCTCTTCTTTTCCTCTTCGGCTGGCTTCGTCGCCGAGGTGTTCCAGGTCACGACGCGAAGCGTTCGGCGCGCCGGAATTCGGCGCGCCGGAGCGATGGCGAGACGCTCAAGCGGTCGATTGCCATGCCGACAACTTCAGCCTCGGTCGCACGCTGCGACTCCTGCAGCCGTGATATGCCAACGGCGACTTCCAACCCCGCCACGGCGTTGACGTTCGCCTAACCTCATCAGGAATCGAGTCGCGTGCATTTCTCGGCTCTTCCGACTTGGGAGACCCCCTCGCCCTCGGTCCCTCTCCGTGCAAGGGGGAAAAGGATGCTCATCTCTCCGGCCATTTCGGGAAGTTGTTTTTTCATGTTTCCTTACTGGTCGAACAGCGCGCCTTGCTTCTTGCGCAGCTCCTGCAGGCGCTCGCGCTCAGCCAGAGTGCGGGTCAGCCAGTTGCTGAACTCGGCGTCGTCGACGACCACGGCGACGCGCGTGTCGGAGATCGCCCACGGGCGGCCGGCGTTCGGGTTCTTGTCGGCGAAGACCTTGATCGCGTACTCGATCTGGTCCCCCGCCTTCACCGTGACCGGCTTGCCGGCGCCGTCGATCAGCCCCTTCTTCAGCTTCAGCGCGAACCGGCCGCCCCCCAGCGTGCGGCCCAGGAAGATCTCCGGGTTCGGCGACGGGACGGCGTGGAACGGCACCTCCACCTCGGCGGACGAGTTCGCGAACGTGCCGATCTTCGGGTCGAACGCCCCCGACTTCGCGTTGGGGACGACCTCCGAAAGCGGCAGCTCGGTGAAGATCAAATCTTTCGGATCCTCCTCCTCGTTGCCGCTCTCGCGCTTCTTCATGACGCGGTAGAGCAGCCGGGCGTGGCCCAGGCCGTAGGCGCCGTTGGCGACGTAGGGGATGCGGACGAACGAGTCGGGGGTGACGGGGATGCCGTCGAGCAGTTCGGAGTCGGTGTCGCTGCCGAGGTAGTCGCGCAGCAGGGCGACCTGCGGGGCCTCCTCCGGCACGACGCGCATCGTGCGGCGCGGCGGCGTGTCGTTGGCGAAGCCGAACTCGTCCTCGACGACCAGGCGGTACTGGATCTCGTCGCGCTTCAGCTCGACGACCGCCTCGGCGTCTTGGCCTTCCTCGCTGATCTTCATCGGCACGCGGCGGATCAGCTTGTCGGCGATCAGCAGTTCGTCGCTGGCCTTGGGGTCGAAGTTGGCCGGGCCCCAGAGTTCGACGGCCGCTTTGCGAATTGCTTTCTGCGTCTTGAGGACGATGCGGACGTTCGAGCCGGCGATGCCGACCACGTCGCCGCGTCCCTGCGGAACCTCGTAGCGGCTGCCGTCGGGACGGACGCCGCAGAACTTGGGGAGCTGGACCCACGCCTGCTGGTCTGTGACGACGGGGCGCGGGACGTAGCGGACCTGGTGCGGGGCTTTGGTGCGGCCGTCGACGAGCCGGGCGGCGTGCAGCAGGCTGCGCGAGCCGGGGGGCAGGTCGACGCCGTAGACGAGGTCGCCGGCGGCGTTCTTCTCGATGAACTCGAGCGGGTAGCGCTCCCACGCCGAGCCGGTGAGGCGGTCGGCGAGACGCGACCAGAAGCCGGGGGCGGAGTCGTCGCCGTCAGCGATCTGGTGCTTGACATGGACGGAGCCGACGAGGTCGTCGCTGGCTGCGGGGCCGGTGATCTTGTAGCGGACCTGGACCTTGTCGCCGTTGGGCCAGACTTCGCGGGTGACGTTCTCCAGCGCGACGCTGCGCGGGATGTCGATGTCGAGCAGGCCCTGGCGGGCGAGCAGCGTCATCGACAGGTCGCTCCAGGCGAGCAGCGGGACGGCGGCAAGCAGAAGCGCGGGGCCGAGCGTGAAGGCCGCCCAGCGCAGCCGGCGGTGGTCGGCGAGGGGTGCGAAGGGGTACTTGCGGGCCTGGGTTTCGGCGTCCTTCGTGACCAGTGAGATCAGCTCGGGGGACATGCCCTGCGTGAAGGCGCCGGGCCGATTGAGCTGCACCGCGCTGATGAGCCGATGCCCGAACGACGGCACCTGCTCCTCGACATGGAGGGCGAGGTCCGGGTCGGGCCGGCGACGAAGCTGAGGCCAAAGCACGAAATAGAACCCCGTGCCGATCGCGATGGCGACCTGCACCGCGAACATGATGACGCGGAGCGAGTACGGCGTGTCGCGCTGGCGGTCGACGAGGTAGTCGACAAGCCCGCCGACCAGCAGCAAGCCGAGCAGCACGGCGAACCAGCGCGACACGCCCCAGACGAGGTCAAGCAGCCGTTCACGCCGCCGCAGGCTGGCCAGGTTGGCGAGGATCGAAGGAGGTATCATGGCAGAACCTTGGAAGGATGTCGATCTCGGCAAAGGCAAGCCCCAGGATGAGCGAAGCGATTCCTGGGGGTTCGACCCCCACCAATCGCGTTGCTCATGGTGGGGCTTGGGAATCACGTCATGCCAGGTCCGCGAACTTGCGCAGCACCCATTCGACGGTCAGCAGCAGCAGGATCAGCAGCAGGACCAGCGGGTTCCACAGCAGCACTTCTTGACTGCGCGTGAACGTCACATGCTCCAGCGGCACGCTCGCGGAGAGCTGAGACAAATCCTCCTCGCGGTAGAAGCGGCCGCCGCTGAGCTGGGCGGCGTCGCGCAGCGTCTTCTCGGCCAGGCCCGACTCCTCCAGCTCGTGGCGCGGCGGCAGGTCCACGCGGAAGCTGAACGTCGACGGCTCCGGGTTGTTCACCTTCATCTCGTAACGCCCCGGCTTGTCGTGCGGCAGCAGAACGCTGTACTCGCCCGGCCGGCCGGGCAGCGCCGTCAGCGTGTACTTCCTGAACCGCTCCTGCCCCGCCTTCGCGTCGAGGTGCTCCAGCGTCACCTCCACCTTGCTGTCGGTGCGCGGGTTGAAGTCCTTGTCGAGCAGCCGGAAATAGACGGTCCCCGGCTGGCCCAGGATCGCCTGCGAGTTCTGCAGCGATCCCTGCACGCGCTTCGCGCTGTCGCTGAGCAAACTGGGCAGTCCCATCTGGTAGATGATCTGCCCCCAGAAGCGGATGAAGTAGCGGTCCTGGTGGTTCCAGCGCCAGCGCCACGTTTCGTCGCTGCCAAGGAACAGCACCTGCCCCTGCCCGTAGTAGTGCGACACCATCAGCGGCATCGGCTGGTCGTCCATCTTCGCACGCGGGTTCACCATCAGCACCGTCGAGCCGGTCTTCACCTTCGTCACCGGGAAGTTCCAGTGGAAGCCGAGCAGCTGCTTCTGCCACACGTCCTGGCTCTCCTCCGGCGTGTCGCCCAGCGACAGCATGCCGGTCCGCAGCCCGGTTTCGGTGAGCGTCGGCGGGTACTCCTGCGTGCGCAGGTCGGGGTTCAGCGTCGGCTTGATCGCCGCGAACTCGACCGGCAGCATCTCGACGATGGGCGAGCCTTTGCCCTTCTCCGACAGCGACCCGTAGGAAGCCGGCATGTGCTGCCTGCCCGCGATGACGATGAGGCCGCCGCGCCGCTCGACGAACTCGCGGATCCAGCCCTGCTGCTCGTCGGTCAGTGAATCAGGAGGGATGTCGCCCAGGACGATGATGTTGTACTTGGAGTCGAAGAACTTCTCGCGCGTCTCGGGGAACTTCGCCAGGAACGGGGCGCCGCTCTTCTTCACCTCGTCGGCGGCGCTCAGCAGCAGGAAGTCGGCGTCGACGCGGCGGTCGCGCAGCAGCGCGGGCTGCAGGAACTTGTACTCCCAGCGCGGCGCGTTCTCGACGTAGAGCAGCTTGATCTTGCGATCAATGACGCGCAAAGGCTGCGTGATCGTGTCCTTGAAGCCGGCCTGCCCCTTGACCTGGATGGTGGCGGTCAGGTCGAGGTCCTCCTCCTTGCCTTCATTCTTGGGGACGATGAAGCTGAGGACGTCGCGCAGGTCCTCGCCAGCCTGGACGGGGATCTCCTTCTTAATCACCTGCTTGCCGCCGAGCGATAGGGCGATCTCGACGGTCCCCTTCTTGAAGCCCTGGGCGCGCCAGCGAAGCGGGACGGAGATCGTGTCGTCGGCGAAGATCATGTCGGGGGCGGCGACCTCCTTGAACTGCAGGCTGCCCCCCTCCGCCGAGCCGACGCCGTACAGGTGCAGCGGCACCTTCAGACGGGCGCATTCGAGGGCGGCTTCCTGCAGCGTGTACTTGCTGAAGTTGTCCTGCCCGTCGGTCACGCCGACGATGGCGGTCGGCAGGTCGCTGTCCTTGCTGTGCAGCACCTTCATGATCGAGTCGGCCAGGGCGGTGCGGGTGTCGTCGGCCTTGAAGCCTTCGAGCAGCTTCGGGTCGCCTTCCTTCGCCGGATCGACCGACACGCCGCGCAGGTCGGCGCCGAACAGGTAGGGCCGGAGCGGGCCGAACTTCTGCAGGCCGTCGACGAGCTTGAGCTGCGGGTTGTCGAACACCGCCCGGACCATGGCCGAGCGGGTCGGATCCTTCGGCGTGCTGGCGGGGAGCGGGGTCGATTTCTTCTCGGTGAGCTTGGTGGTGGGCGGGACGAGGTTGTTGGCGATGGCGACGCGCCACTGGTCGGCCTCGTTGACGCGGCGGTCGGCCAGCCCCATGCTCTGGCTGTTGTCGAGTAGCAGCGCCACGCCGCGCGGCCTCTGACCCTCGAACTCAGCGAGCAGGATCGGGCGCAGGATCAGCAGCAGCAGCAGGCCAACTAGAACGCTGCGGATGCCGATCAGCAGCAGCCGGCGCGGCCAGCCGAGCGTCCCCTTCTCGCTGCGGTAGACGAAGAAAACGTAGGCGCACAGCGCGAGCAGCAGCGGGACCATGAGCCACCACGGCAGCAGCCCGCGGAACGTCAGCTCCGCCGACTGCAGCGTCGTGTTCTCCGGCGTCTCGACCGCCAGCAGTTTGATGAGGAAATCCATATTGGGTCAATCAAAGGTCAGGGGTCAGTGGTCAGGAAACATGATCGATCATCTATCAAGCCCGCTGCCGTCTGAGG
>JAYSSW010000136.1:0-10233 GCA_043720335.1 Planctomycetia bacterium | reverse complement strand
ACGATCGTCGCGGAGTCCCCGATCCCGATCATCGCGGACATCCACTTCAACCCCACCCTCGCGCTGAAGGCGATCGAGGCCGGTGCCCATTGCATCCGCCTGAACCCGGGCAACATCGGCGGCATGGACCGCTTCCGCGAAGTCCTCCGCAAAGCCAAGGACAAGGGGCTGCCCATGCGCATCGGCGTCAACGCCGGCAGCCTCGAACGCGAATTCGCCATGAAGTACGGCTTCCCCTGCCCGCCAGCGATGGTTGACAGCGCCATCCGTTACATCGAAATCGCCGAGTCGGTCGGCTACCACGACCTCATCATCTCGCTGAAGTCCAGCGACGTCATCACCGCCGTCGAGGCGTACCGCCTGTTCGCCAAGCAGGCGTCATACCCGACCCACATCGGCATCACCGAGGCGGGCAAGGCGCCCTACGCCGTCACGAAGTCGGCCTGCGGCCTGGCCCCGCTGCTGCTGGACGGCATCGGCGACACGATCCGCATCTCGCTGCTGGGCGACCCGGTGCCCGAAATCGCCGCCGCGTTCGACATCCTGCAAGCAACGCGCCGCCGCGTCCGCAAGCCTGAATTGATCGCCTGCCCGACGTGCGGACGGCTGGAGATCGACCTGGAGAAGATCATCGGCGAGCTGGAAACGCGGCTGGAGGGCCGCAAGACGGCGATCAAGATCAGCGTGCTCGGCTGCATCGTGAACGGTCCCGGCGAGGCGCGCGAAGCCGACCTCGGCATCGCGGCGGGCAAGGGCAAGGGGATGATCTTCAAGCGCGGCGAGCCGCTCTACACGGTGCCGGAGAGCGAGATGGTGGAAGCGCTGATGCGCGAGGTCGACTTGTGGGAGAAGGAGGAGACCGCCGCCGGCCGTTCGACGACGGGCGAGCCGACGGTCAAGGCGGTCGTTCGCGAGGAGAAGCACGACGCGCACCATCACGAGGAGCCTGCGGGGCGCGTGGGGCTGCCGCTGGTGTAGGGACGAAGGACCACCAGCCGCTCCAAGCCGTGTTGTGACGGCGCTTGTGCAAGCCGAAGCGTCGATTTTCGACGTATTCGCCTAGCGGAAGGTTCAGGCATCCTGCTATCGTTAATTTGGCGAAAATGGCGAAGCTGCGTTCAGCCCGCAGGCTTTGCCGGATGTGCCGATCGCCACGGCGCGCCATCACGGAGCCGAGACCTTCGATGCCTCAACCGCACCGCTCCCGTCTCGAATTGGAGACGTTGGAGGACCGCATCCTCTTGTCCGGTTCGGAGCTGCTCTGGCCCGGCCCGATGCAGTGGAGCACCACCCTGCAGTTCGGCGACTTCAACGGCGACCGCCTCCGCGAGCCGCTCGCCCGTTCGGCGACCAGCGGCTGGTGGCTGGGGCCGGCGAACGACCACTCGTACAGCATCCCGCTCATCGCCTTCGGCCGCGATCCGCGCGCTTTCGTCGCCGACTTCAACGGCGACGGCCGCGACGACATCGCCAGCCTGTCCACGGTCGGCGTCTGGCGCGTGAGCCTCAACATGGCGAGGCAGCGAACCGCGACCATCTGGTGCCAGTGGTCGGGCGCCAGCGCGTGGAAGTCGCTGCAGGTCGGCGACTTCGACGGCGACGGCAGAGCCGACATCGCGGGGCAGAACCGCAGCGGGCAATGGTGGGTCGCGCGCTCCACGGGCCGCATGTTCGATACCCGGCTGTGGGGATCGTGGTCGCCAAACTTCGTCGCGGCCAGCATCGAGGTCGGCGACGTGAACGGCGACCGGCGCGACGACCTCATCGCGTTCGACCGCGCTGGACGCTGGTGGGTCGGCGTGTCCACGTTCAAAGGCTTCGTCACCACGCAGTGGGCGCGGACCGGCATGGCGACCGGCTGGCGGTCGCTGCACGTCGGCGACTTCAACGCCGACGGTTTCGACGACGTGGCCGGCTTCCGCAACGACGGCACCTGGTGGGTCGGCACATCGACCCGGTTCGCCTTCCGCCTCGGCCGCTGGACGCAGTGGCCCGACTCCGGAAACTGGAGCAGGGTCGCCGTCGCCGACTTCGACGGCGACCGCCGCGCCGACATCGCCGGCTTCAACCTCCTCGGCGAGTGGCAGGTCGCCCACGCCGGCTCCGGCAGGTTCCTTGAACGCCAGGACTGGGACGACTGGGACGACGCCTCCCAGTGGCTCTTCGTCGCCGTCGGCGACCTCGACGGCGACCGTCGCGCCGACCTCCAGGGCTACCACGTCTCCGGCAAGCTGAAACGCCCCGCCTCGCTCCAGCACGCCAACACGCTCGCGGCGTCGAATGTCGCCGACCTGGAACATCCGGTCGAGGTGCGCCCCTGGTCCAGCGAAGCCAATCCCTGGCAAGCCGACTCCTACTGGCAGACCGCCACCGCGCTCGACCGCGACGGCGATGGACGCGACGAGCTGTTCGGCTTCGCGGACGGCGAATCGTGGTGGGGCGCCCCCAATAACGCGCTCCTCTTCCAGTACGCCAACTGGCAGACCGACCCGAACTGGGACCGCGTCTTCACCGGCGACGTGAACCGCGACGGCCGCCAGGAAGCCATCGCCTTCCACCGCAATGGCGGCTGGTCCATCGTCGGAGCCAGCGGCAACCAGGCAGTCCCCCGCCTCGGCGCCGTCTGGCTCGACGCCTCCCGCTGGCGCGACCTGTTCGTCGGCGACTTCAACGGCGACCGACGCACCGACATCGCCGGCGTCGCCCACGACGGCGGCGTCTGGGTCGGCCTCTCCAACGGCAGCACCTTCCGCACCGCGAAATGGGCGCAGTGGTCGCCAGGCGCCAGCTGGCGCTCCCTCTTCGTCGGCGACTTCAATGGCGACTGCAGGGCCGACCTCATCGGCGCCCACAACGACGGCTCGTTCTGGGTCGGCACGTCGAACGGCGTCCGCTTCCGCGCCGCCAAGCTGCCCCTCTGGCTGCCCGGCGCCCCCTGGGCGCGCGTTCTCGTCGGCGACTTCAACGGCGACCGCCGCGTCGACATCGCCGGCGTCGGCGTCGACGGCGCCTGGTGGGTCGCCAGCAACAAGGCCAGCGGACTCGCCTTCACGCAATGGCTCGGCTGGACCGGCTCCAGCCACATCCAGACGCTGCGCACCGGCGACTTCAACGGCGACGGCCGCACCGACGTGCTCGCCATGACCGGACAGGGCGAATGGTGGGTCGTCCTCGCCGCCAGCCGGGGCTTCCTGCTGCAGCGCTGGCTCCACGCCGGCACGACCTTCGACGGCGCCACCGCCCGTGTCGGCGACTTCAACGGCGACGGCCGCGACGACGTGGTCCTGTTCGGCCCCGACGGCGGCAAGGCCTTCTGGCAGGCGTTCTCCACTGGCCGTGCTTTCCGCGTCGCCACCGAGATCACCAGCGAGCAGGTCCCCTTTCGCGCGGGCGCTCCCTGGCATCCGACGAACGCCCGAGCGCCCATCAACGCGATCCCCGTGTCGCTGCTGCGCCGGCTCGTCTTCAACCGCGCCGCCACGCTCGTTCCCTTCGAGCAGCATTTCCTGGGCACGCTGCGAGGCTGGTCGCGCGAGGCTGACGCACTGAATCTTGACGACAACGCCCAGATCGCCTTCCTGCGCGGCAAGCTCGACGCCTTCTTCCCGCAGGTGCGCAGCGCGATCGCCCAGCGCTACCCCGGCTTGACCGACCCGCAGTACCGTCTGCTCATGACCATGAACCTCGTCCACGGCCACTTCGACTACGAGACGCGCTGCTACGTCGACACCGACCTGCGCGGCCTGCTGCCCATGACTTCGGGCGACTGCTCCGAGTTCGCCAGCCTCACCGCCGCCCTGTGCAAGATCCAGGGCTTCGAGGCCCGGATCGTGAGCTGGGTCAGCAGCTACACGTCGCCGACCGGCGGCGTCATCGTCGGCGTTCACGCGGTCGCCTACGTCAACGGCATGCTGCTCGACGCGCTGGCGAACATCGGCATCCAGGTGAACCTCGACGCGATCCGCCACGTGCCGCCGGCACAGCGCCTGCAGCGGCTGCTCGACCAGGGCCTCGTCTACGGCTTCTACGACTGGTTCGCCAAGCCGGAGGTCCGCCAGGTCCACCTCGCGCGCGGCTACGACGCCGCCGTCATCCCGCTGTACTACTTCTACTACTTCGAGGGGATCGGCCAGGGCAAATCGTCGCTGACGATGATCGCTCTCTGACCCGTCAATCGCGGAGCGGCGTCGCAGGCCGACCCCGGCGGCGACGGCGTTCAGTTCGCGTCAAGCTTCGACAGGTCGGGAAGGACCAGCGTCGCCTGAAGCAGCTCGACGATCTGGTGGACCCGCTCGGCGTCGATCGGCAGCGGGCGGCGGCAGGCGATGTGCGGCACCGGCAGCCGCAGCATCTCGATGCCCGGCCTCGCCAGCACGCCGACGTGCCGGCCCGTCCCCGGCGCCTTCAGCACCAGCAGGCGGCGACGGTCCGCGCCGACGCCCGGCGGCAGCCCCAGCGCCCCGGCCAGGTCGATCACGCGCACCGCCAGGCCGCGCCAGTTCACCAGCCCCTCGACATGCTCCGGCGAGTTCGGCGCCGACAGCAGCGCGGGCGATTCGACGATCTCCGCCACCTGCGTGATGCTGACGCCGAAGGCGAGCGGCCGGCAGTCCTCCGCCGGCGCCGCGGTCGTGAACACGACCAGGTGCTGCGGCCCGCGCCGACGGCGGCTCGCCGTGGTGCTGCGCGGCGAACGCGGCAGCGCCGCTGCGGTCGGCTCCGGCGGCGCGTCGGGCGTGTCGTCGAACAGCCGACGCGCCGACAGCAGCATCAGCATCTCTCCTTCGCGCTGGATCACGGCGTCGAAGCGGGCGTCGCAGGCTGCCCCCGCAGGCATCGGCAGGCGCTGGTCGGCGGGGACCGCGATCTGCGCGACGCGGTCGACGAGCAGCCCCTGCAGGCCCAAGCGCGTGTGCAGCACGAGGATCGCCTGCTGCGGCGCCAGGGGGGCGGCGGCGTAGCCGAGCAGGGCGCCGAGCGGGAAGACGACCACGTCGGCGCCGTGGATCCTCAGCCTGCCGGCCGCCTCGGGCGCTTCGGGGCACGGCGAGAGCGCGTCCGCGCGGTGGATGCTGTGGACGGCGCCGGCGTCGAGGGCGACCGCTTGTCGGCCCAGCTGGCAGCGCAGCAGTTTCAGCGTCGGACTCGTGGCGTGTGCCGTGGCGAGAGCGTTCATCGTGGCAATTCCTCCAAGGCTCCGGCGAAGCGGGAGCCTGCGGTCGTCTTTGCGGAAAGGGAAACGCACAACTGCAGCGCGATGGCGGCGGGGGTGGCGACCAGATCGACCACGCCGCGGTCGACGGCCTGCTGGGGCATGCCGTTGACGACGCAGCTGGCGGGGTCCTGGGCGAAGGTGCGTCCGCCGGCGCGGCGGATCGCCTCCAGGCCGGCGGCGCCGTCCTCGCCCATGCCGGTGAGGACGACGCCCATGCAGCGCCGGCCGTAGGCGTGCGCGGCGGAGGCCATGGTGACGTCGATGGCGGGCCGGTGGCCGCCGACCTTGGGGCCGTCGTCGACGCAGGCGCGGCCCTGGCGCGTGACCTGCAGGTGGCGGTCGCCGGGGGCGACGAGGACGTGGCCGGGCAGCAGCGGGTCGCCGTGCTGCGCTTCCTTCACCGCCAGGGCGACGTGGCGGTCGAGCTGTTCGGCCAGGGCGCGGGTGAAGGCGGCAGGCATGTGCTGGACCACGAGGATGGCCGCCGGGAAGCTGGCGGGGAGCCGGTCGAGCAGCGCCAGCAGCGCGGGAGGCCCGCCGGTGGAGGCGCCGACGACGACGACGCCGGCGGCGGGGCCAGGCGCGCCTTCGGCGACGGGATCGAGCGGCCGGGAGGCGGCGGAGCGCGCCCGCGTCGCCGCTTCGACGCGCGAGCTGAGCGAGCGGATCATGCGCAGCCGCGCGGACTGGCGAACCTTGGCGACGAGGTCGTCGCGGAACTGGTCGGGGTCGGTGTCCAGGCCGGGGCTGTACTTCAGCACGAAGTCGACGGCGCCGCGCTGCAGCGCTTCGAGCGTGATCTCGGCGGAGCGCCGGCTGACGCCGCTGACGATGACGACCGGCGTGGGGACGGAGCGCATCACCTCGTCGAGCACGGCCAGGCCGGGCATGCCGGGCATCTCCAGGTCGAGCGTGACGGCGCTGGGGCGCAGCGCGCGGACCATCTCCAGGGCGCGCCGCCCGTGGTGCGCCGTGCCGACGACCTCGATCTCGGGGTCGGACTGCAGGTGCGAGGCGAGCAGCCTGCAGACGAACGGGGAGTCGTCGACGACCAGCACGCGGATGTCCGCGCTGCGGCGAGCGGTCATGCCAGCACCGCCTGCTGCGGCTCGGTCGCCAGCTTGCGGATCAGGGCGAGCAGCGCCTCGTCCTGGTACGGCTTGACGACGTAGCCCGAAGCGCCCAGTTCCACGGCCTTGCGGCGGTGCTTCTCGTTGGCCCGCGAGGTGATGAACACGACCGGCAGCGCGCGGTAGGCCTCGTTGGCGCGCAGCGTGGCCAGCAGCTCGTAGCCGTCCATGCGCGGCATCTCGATGTCGAGCAGCACGACGTCGGGCAGGACGGCGGAGCGCTGGAGCTGCTCGATGGCGTCCAGCCCGTCCTTGGCGGTGACGGCGTTCCAGTCGGCGCGCTTCATGAGGTTGGAGACGACGCGGCGCACGCTGGGCGAGTCGTCGACGATCATGACGTTGAGCGAGCGGCGCTGGCGCGGCGCGGGTTTGGCGGGGGCGAGCTTGCGGGCGGGAGTGGAGGACGCGGCGCGGGTGAAGCCGGCGCCGACCAGCTCGGCGGGGTTGAGGATGAGGACCGCGCTGCCGTCGCCCATGAGGGTGGCGCCGGTGACGCCCGGCACGCGCTTCAGGTGGGCGCCGAGGTTCTTGATGACGATCTCGCGGCCGCCGACCAGCTGGTCGACGACGACGGCAACGACCTGGGCGCCGGCCTGCAGGACCAGCAGCGGCGGCCGCGCGGCGGCTTCGTCGGCGGTGTGCTTCAGGTTCAGAAGGCGGCTCAGGTGGAACAGCGGCAGGACCTGCCCGCCGACGCGGACGACCGGTTTCTGGCCGAGGCTCTCCGCCATCCCGGGCTCCAGCCGCACGATCTGCCGCACCGACTCCAATGGCACCGCGAACGTCTGCTGCTGCGCCTTCACCAGCAGGGCGCGGGCGATGGCCAGCGTCATCGGCAGGCGGATGGTGAACTGCGCCCCCAGGCCGGGACGCGGTTCGAGCGTGAGCACCCCCTTGAGCATCTGCACCTGCGTCTTGACGATGTCCAGCCCGACGCCGCGGCCGCTGATCTCGCTGACCTCGCGGGCCGTGCTGAAGCCGGGCTGGAACAGCAGCTCCGCCAGCTCGTCGACCGTCCGCGCCGCCGCCTCGTCCTCGGTCAGCAGGCTGCGCTGCACGGCGATGGCGCGGACGCGGCCGGCGTCGACGCCGGCGCCGTCGTCGCTGATCTGCACGACGACCTGGCTCCCCTCGGGGAACGCCCGCAGACGGATCGTCCCCTTCGCCGGCTTGCCGGCCGCGACGCGCTCGGCGGGGCTTTCGACGCCGTGGTCGACCGCGTTGCGCAGCAGGTGCATCAACGGGTCGGAGAGCTGCTCCAGCACGGTCTTGTCCAGCTCCGTGCTCTCGCCCTCCAGGACCAGATCGACCTGCTTGTGCTGCGTCTGGGCGACGTTGCGCACGGTGCGGTGCAGCCGGCTCGCCAGCGTCGAGAGCGGGACCATGCGCAGCCGGCGCAGCTTGTCCTCGACCTCGCGGCACAGGCGGGCCTGGCGGGTGAGGCAGCCGTCGAAGTCGCCGATCAGGTGCGAGAACTCTCCGGCGACGGTCTGGATGTCGCTGGTCGTCTCGGCCAGCTCGCGCGACAGGAGGTGGAACTCGGTGTAGCGGTCGAACTCGAGGTCGTCGAAGCCGTGCGGCTGGTGCGCCTGGTGCGCCGACAGCAGGCGGTTGACGGGCGTGTGGCTGTCGCCGGCCGGGAGCGCCGGCCCCGCCGAGCGGCCGCTGGCCATGCCCTTGGCCTCGTACTGCGTCTCCAGCTTCTGCGAAGCGCGGCGCAGGCGGTCGGAGCTGGGGATGAGTTCGCCCGACAGCTGGTTGAAGTTGACCATGCGCTGCTCGAACTGCGTGCGCACGATGACCAGCTCGCTGACCAGCTTGACGAGTTCGTCGAGCCGGTCGATGGGGACGCGGACGAACTGGCTGGCGTTGCGCTGCGGCGCTTGCGAGGCGGCCGCGTCGGAAGCGTCGGCGAGCGCTTCGGCCGGCGCTTCGGCGGGCGCCTCGGCGGCGTGGTCCATCGCGGCCGCGAGGCCGGCTCCCGGCGCGTGGCCGCCGAGCAGGCGGTCGTAGGCGGCGTAGAGCGACGGCAGCGCGGCGTCCACGTCCTTGCCCCCCGCCAGATCCTCCAGCCCATCGGTCGAGGTGAACAGCAGCCGCAGCACGTCGGGCGTCAGCTGACCGCCGCCTTCGTACATCAGGTCGAGCACGTCCTCCATGCGGTGCGCCAGTTGCGTCACCTGGCGGAAGCCGACCATCGCGGCGGCGCCCTTCAGCGTGTGCGCGCTGCGGCGGACCTCCTGCAGAAGATCGCGGTTGCCCGCATCCGCTTCCAGGCCCGGCAGCGACGCGTGGATGATCCGCAGGTGGTCCTCCGCCTCCAGCCGGAAGATCTCCAGCAGCTCAGGCGAAACCGGCTCGTCCTCCTCCTCGGCGGCGCCGCGGTGAGCCTCTTCGTCCGCGCCGATCAGGAACTCGGGCATCTCCGGCGGCGCCGGCGGCGCCTCGAAGCTCTCCTCCATGTCGAACGCGAAGGCGGGCCCCGTCGGCGCTTCCCTCTCCGCTCCGTCGAGCCATCCCGCCGGTTCCGACGGCGCGAGCGCCGCTCCCGCGCGGCACGATTCGCCCGCGACCGGCGCCCACGTCTCGAAGCGGGCAGCGTCGGCTTCCGCGTCCACCGTCGCCTGCTCGACCGCGGCGATGTCGGGCTGCTCGGCAGCAACGTCCGCAGGCTCGTTGGCGGCGACGGCGGCGCTGATCTCGGGCACGCCGCGAAGCCGCCCCATGGTGCGCCGGGCCGCGTCGACGAGGCTCGGCTCGGCCAGCGTGCCGGCGAGCACGCCGTCGAGGTAGGCTTCGATCTGGTCGACGGCGCAGCGCAGGATCTTCCCCGAATCGGGGGTCCAGGCCAGCTTGCCGAAGGCGAGATCCTCGAGCGCGTCCTCGACGCCGAAGGCGATGTGGCTGAGGCCCGCCAGCCCGACCAGGGCGGCGGCGCCCTTGATGCAGTGGACCTGGCGGTGCACCTCGTCGAGCGAACCGACCGCCGCAGCGTCGCGCTCCAGCGCCGCCAGGCCGTCGTGGATGGTGGGCAGGTAGCTCCTGGCCTCCTCGACGAAGCCGAGCAACACTTCGTGTTCCACATTTCTGGCCATCGGGAGATTCTCCAGCGGGGACGAAGGGGGATCGAAGAAGGACAACGGCGCGGGTGTCAGGCCGTGCGCCGCAACAGGGACACGTCGGGCAGCTGGACCAGATCCAGTCCGGGACACTGCACGCCGACCATCTCGGCGGGGCCGAGGAACAGGTAGCCTCCGGGCCGCAGGCGCTCGGCGAGCTGGGCGACGATGCGCGGGCGCAGCTCCGCCGCCAGGTAGACCAGCACGTTCTGGCAGAAGATCACGTCCTGCTCGGCCTGCGGGTAGGTGTCGGGATCGGCGAGGTTGAACTCGTCGAAGCGCACCATGCTCCGCACGGAGGCGCGGACCTCGAACTCGCCGGCGTCGCCGCCACAACTCGCCAGGTACTTGTCGCGCAGCTTCGCGGGCAGGTGGCGGATCTCGAACGGCTTGTAGCGGCCCGCACGGGCGCGCTCCAGGCAGGCGGGGCTGAGGTCGGCGCCGAGGACCGCCGGCGCGAAGCCCAGGCGGCCCGCGCCCTCGAGGGCGGCGATGGCGAGCGAGTAGGCTTCCTGCCCGGTCGAGCAGGCGGCGCTCCACAGCCGCAGCGCGGGCTGGCGGCGGGCGTCGCGCGACCGCAGCAGCTCCGGCAGCACGTGGCCGGCCAGCGCCTCGAACGACGGGCCGTGGCGGTGGAAGCAGGTCTCGTGGTTGAGCAGCAGGCCCAGCAGCCTACCCCTTTCAAGGTGATTCGGCGTGGTCGGCAAGTTCGCGGGCCGTCGAGCGGTGGGCGCCGCGCCGGGTCCGCTTGACCTCGGCCGGCTTCTTG
>JAYSSW010000135.1:0-2275 GCA_043720335.1 Planctomycetia bacterium | reverse complement strand
CGGCCTCGCTCGCGCTTCGGGCTCAGGACGTCTGTGACACATGCTTGGACGTGCCGTTTCAAAACGCCTGCGCGATGGCGTACATCTCGTCGGCGTCGAGGACCTGGTCGTTGCGCTCGAAGAGCTTGGCGATGGCGGCGCGGTGGATCTTCATCTTGGTGTCGCCGACGCCGATGGCGCCGTAGGCGATGACGCCGTCGAGTTCTTTCGCCTTGTCGGTGACGCCGACCCCTTCGATGCCGAGCGGCGGGACGGCGTTGAGGTCGATGACGACCTTCAGCGTCGCACTGGCGACGCGCGCCGACGCGGGGAGCAGCACGACGCCGGCGGCACCGGCCGCGATGACGAGCGAGCGGCCCGTCAGCGCCGTGGCCAGTTCCGCGTCGTTGGCGACGCCGACGGCTTCCAGCTTGGCGCCGGGGACGGCCGACGCGATGTCGGTGCAGACGCCGGCGGCGCGTGCTTGCTGGCGTGAAGCGACGCGGACGTGCGAGCCGGCGCGGGCCAGCAGTTTCGCGACGCGCTGGCCGACGGGGCCGGTGCCGCCAAGCACCAGTGCTGTGGCGCCGTTGAGGTCGAGATGGCGGGCGGCGGCGCGGACGGCGGCGGCGGCGGTCGTGTTGGCGCCGTTGGCGTCGAGCATGATCGACACGCGCAGGCCGAACGCGGGGATCATGTGCTTCAGGGCTTCCTGCATCAGCTTCTCGCCGTGCGACACGTCGCTGCCGCCGACGAAAATCGCCGTCGATTTCAGATCCTTCGGCCCGCGCGTGAAGATGGCGCCGTGGACCAGGCCCTGCACCTGCTCGGGCTTCACGCCGGCGTAGCTGAAGATCTCGTCGGCGCCGGCGTCGACGGCCACCACGCGGTCGAAGACGCTGGCGTGCGCGTCGCCGTCGAGCTGGATCAGGATCCTGCGCTTGTCCATGGTGGCCTCGTGAAACGAAAAAAGCCCACGGAGCGCGCTGGGAGGGCTTCCGTGGGCGTTGCGGGCGGCGGACTACTTGGGGGAGTACGGGTGCTTGACCGTGTCCTTCGTCTTGGTGACGGTGGCGGCCGACGGCTCGTTCTTCATCGCGGCGGCGATGGCGTTCTTGGTCGCCTGGTAGTTGTACTCGAAGATCTTGTTGTCGTCCTCGGCCTGCCAGTGGATGAAGACGCCGACGACGAGGACGAGGTTGTCAGCCTGGTCGGCGGGGATGATCCCGGCGGCGGTGCTGTCGGCGATGGCGCGGGCGACGGCGGCCTGGGCGGGGCCGAACATCTGCACGGCCTGCTTGGCGCCCTTGATCGTCACTTTCGTGATCATGACGGCGGCGGGCTTGCAGAGCAGGTTGGGGGCGACGACCGCCAGGAGGCTGCTGTGACCGGCGGACTGGTTGGCCAGCGCGTTGGCGAAGGCGGTCCCGACGGGGCCGTCCTTCGAGCCGATGAGCAGGTCAATGTGAGCGATCTCGTTGCCGTCACCGACCAGGGATTCGCCGATGTACATCGACATGGAAAGGGACTCCTTCGAAGCGGTTGATTCGTAGCGGACGATTAAGGTTGGACTATAGCGTTCCCGGTTCGAAGATCAACCAGCGAGCGCCGATTTCCATGAAGGCGAGGAGGTGGAGCCGTAGCCAAGGTTGTTGGTTTTCGTCCCACGGTCACGCGCCTGGCAGCCGCTGCGCCAGGGCTTTCACGTCGGCTTCGTCGGCGATCAGGGTCGACAGTTCCGGGTCGCCGTCGAGCAGCACCAGCACCCGCCGCAGGGCGGCGCTGGCGACGCCCGCCAGCTCGTCGCCGACGGGCTGTCCCTCCTGCCAGGCGTTGAAGAACCGCAGCGCTCGCGTCGCGGCCTGCTCGTCGACCGGCATGCCCGTGCTGGAATACGGGACGCCGTTGACCAGCCAGTTGAGGGCGTTGTTGATGATCGCGGCCTCGGCGCCGGTGAGGGTGAGGGATCGGTTCACGGGAAGGCTCCGCAGGGTGCTACTTCTGGTCGTCGTAGTACTTCTTGCCCTTGTCGGGACGGAAGGCGGTCCCCTTGTCCTTGTTGCGCGGGTCGTAGATCACGATCGTCCCCGTCCGCGCGTCCCAGTAGTAGACCTTGCCGGGGTTGGCGCCCGAGTTCTTCTTCTCGGTGGTGTTGTCGACGATGTCCTTGATGAACTTCTCGAACTCCGCCTTGGTGGTGATCGACTTGTCGGGGAACTTGAGGCCGCCGATCTGCTTGTCCTTCTCGAACTCCTTGCCGTTGACGTTCTTGTTCCCCTGGACGTGCTTGTCGAAC
>JAYSSW010000134.1:0-4909 GCA_043720335.1 Planctomycetia bacterium | reverse complement strand
GCGTGCTCGCGGCTCACCGCCGGCACGTTGAGCACCACGCCGCAGTCGACGTTGCGCCCCAGCACGATCCGATCGCCGACCAGCTCGACCGTGGCGCCCTCGTTGGTCCCCTTCACGAATGTCAACATCGCCATGACTGTTTCCTTCCGGCAGCAGCGGAACCGGATCTCGAATCGCCATCGTCTTCATCTTACGGGGGGGGGAGTGAAACCCCATTTTACTCTCATGTCGTCAAACATTTCAAGCATGCAGGAAAAGGGTTTCCTCATTCCGACTGCGCCCGGAGCCGAAACGCCTGGAACAGATTCGTGTGGTCGTCGGTCCAAATCCTCGAATCAGGCCGAGGCTGGGCGCGTCGCCACGGCAGGTTCGCCCGCAACCCGTCGAGGTCGCTTTCCGCACGGGCCATCACCAGCCAAACCGACGGATACTTCCCCTGGCTCCGGTCGTCGTCGCTGACCGCGCGGTCCTCGCACACGAACGCCAGCAGCGGCGGCGCCATCGACGCGGCGAGGTTCGCCAGCACCGGTTCGAGGTCGAGATACTCGTTCGAGATGTGGAACGCCAGCACGCCGTGGTCTTGCAGACGATCGCGGTACAAGTTCAACGCTTCGCGCGTGAGCAGGTGCGTCGGGATCGCGTCGGAGCCGAACGCGTCGACGATCAGCACGCCGAACTTGTCCTCGGATTTCTGGAGCTGCAAACGGGCGTCGCCCAGCTCGACGCGCACCCTGCCCCGACACGTCGACAGGAACGTGAAATAGCGTCGGTTCTCGGCGATGCGCTTCACGGCGGGGTCGATCTCGTAGAAGGTCCAGTCCTGGCCGGGCTGGGCGTAGGCGGCCAATGCTCCCGCCCCCAGCCCGACGATGCCGACCTTGCCCAGCCGCGGGTCGTTTTCCATCGCGGTCAGCAGGCTGCCGATGGGGCCTTTCGGGTGGTAGTAGGTCAACGGCGTCGGCACGTCCTCGCGTTCGTCCTGCATGCCGTGGACGGTGTGCCCATGAATCAAACGTCGGAAGCCCCCCTGGGCGGACACGCGATGGATCCCGAAAGGGCTGCGCTCCTGGTGGAGCAGCCGTCCCTGGACGCCGTCGTGGAACAGGGCGACGACGAAAAGCCCCGCCATGCCGAGGACGAACCGCCAGGCGTTCTCGCGAGAAACGTAGCACGCGAGCGCGGGCAGGACGAAGACCGCCGCCACCTGGAGCGGCCCCGCCGGCAGGCCTAGGACGAACTGGACGACGACGAGCAGCACCGCGGCGACCGCCGCCACGCCGAACGCGAAGACGAGGTCGGTTCGCGAGGGAAGCCGCCAGCTCGACAAGCCCCCCAGCAGGCACGCCGCCAGCAGCATGATCGGGTACTCGGCCAGACCGTTGAAGATCCTCGGCGCGAGCAGCGCGTTGAAGACGCCGCCGAGAACGCCGCCAAATGCAAGACACAGGTAGAAATCGGTCAGCTGGCTCGCGGCTGGCTTCGACTGCGCCAGCTTCGTGTGGCACAGCAGCGCGATCCAGAAGAACCCCGCGAGATGGATGCCCAGAACGACGAGAAGCGGCTGGTTCGCCTCCAGCCACATCGTCAACGCGATGACCAGCACCCACAGCGGCGCCCAGCGTGCCAACGTCTCGACCGAAGCGCGGAACCGTTCGCCGAACGCGACGATGAAAGTCGCCAGGTAAAGCCCCAAGGGCAGCACCCACAGCAGCGGGATCGGCGCCAGGTCGGTCGTCAGGTGCGTCGTCACGCTCAGCAGCAGGCTCGACGGCGCCAGCGCGAGCAGCGTCCAGCCCAGCCGCTGTTTCCAGGTCGGAGGCGTGCTTGCAACGACCGGAGCGGACGACGAAGCGTCGCGCCACGGCAGGCAGCACGCTTGCAGCACGATGGCGGCGAGGAAGCCCCAGCGCCACACCTCGCTCTGCTGGGTCAGCGTCAGCGTCGGCTCCAGCACGAACGGGTACGCCAGCAGGCCGACGAAGCTGCCCACGTTGCTCAGCGCGTACAGCCCGTACGGGTCGCGGCCCGTCGCCGCCGCCCAGCGCTGGATCAGCGGGGCGCTGCTCGCCAGCAGCGCGAACGGCATGCCGACGTTCAGCGCCAGCAGCAGCAGCACCGCCAGCACCGGATGCTCCGGCGAAGCGGCGTCGCTGGCGAAGCCGATGGGGAGCAGCAGGAACGCCGCCAGCATCAGCGTGACATGCACCAGCGCGTGCGGCCTCAGCCCGATCGCGCTGGGCAGGCGGTGGGCGTAAAGGTAGCCGACGAGCAGCCCCGCCTGGAAGAAGACCATGCAGGTGTTCCACACCGCCGGCGTGCCGCCCAGATGGGGCAGCAGCATCTTGGCGCACATCGGCTGCAGCAGGAACAGCAGCGCCGAACTCAGCAGCACCGCGAGCGCGCACGCCAGTCGTGTCAAGGGATGCTCCAGGCGCGGTTCGCGAAAGGCCAAAGGCAGTTAGCCACAGAGGTCACAGAGAACACCGAGAAAGGCAGGAGAGAAAACGAGGCAAAACAGTGTCTTGCATTACAACCGTCTCACTCACCGCTCTCACTCTGTCTGCCTTTCTCGGTGTTCTCTGTGTCCTCTGTGGCTAACGCATTTTGATGAACACGTCATTTCTGGTCGGGGTCGCGGATGGCCATGTTGAGGCGGAGGTTCTCCGTCAGGTCCTGCACGAGGTTCGACCGCTTGAGGAACAGCAGGGCGAAGCAGGTGTCGAGGTTGGCGTTGTGGCCGTGGTAGTTCGCGGAGTTCCAGTGGCCGTCGGGGCTTTGGTTGGCGACGAGCAGCTGGGCGCCCCAGCCGTACCAGTCCTTGCCGCCGATGGTCTTGAGGTCGTACAGCATGGCGACACGCTCGACGGTCCAGAGGAAGTAGAGGTTCTCCATGCCCGGCTTCTGCTGGGCGCTCTGGAGCGGCACGCCAACGTGGCGCGAGAGGGCGCGCAGGCCTTTCTGGATCTGCGGATCCTCGAGGGCGGGCTTGACGGTCGCGTCCTTGAGGTTGGGCCGCAGCGGGTCGGCGAACACCATATCGGGCGAGGCGCCATGCCCCATCGCCAGGCCCAGCAGGCCGACGCCGGTCATGGCGGGGCTGCCGTTGCTGCTGTGGGTGGTGTAGCCCCAGGCGCCTTCGGCCCCCTGCGACGAGACGAAACGCTGGTGGGCGATCAACAGAGCGCGGTCGGTAGGGACGCCGTTGCGGCGGGCGGCCCACAGCGCGAGCAGGGCGAACTGCGTGTTGGAGTTGTCGCCGGCGGCCTGGCGGACCATGATCTGCCCCTTGCCTCGCCCCTGCGTCTGCACGACGGGGAGGTTGCGCAGCGCAGGGGGCAGCGTGTTCGGGTTGACCACCTGCGGCGTTTTCGCCTTCGTCGGCGTCTTCGGCGTCTTCCCCTTCTCCGGCGTCTTGGCCGGCGGCGCGTTCGGGTCGAGCGGTTGAAGCAGGCCCCCCTTCTTCGGCTCGTCGGGCTGCTTCTTCGCCGGCTCCCCCGCCACCCCTTGATCGAGGATCAGCCGGCTGAGCTGCTGGAACGGATCGTTCATGCCCGGACCCGACGCGATCGCGCTCGGCAGCGTCGTCGGCTTCTTCGACGGGTTCGCCAGCGGATCGCCCGCCCTGACCGGGTCGAACAGTTCGACCGGCCTGGTCACATGGACGAAGTTATAGAGCTGGTGCATCTCCTGCGGCGTGAGCAGCGGACAGGTGTAGCTCCAGCCTCCCGAATCCGTCTGGCCCGCCAGAAGACGCAGCGCCATCCCTTGGATCAACCCCTTGTCGCGTGGATCGCCCAGGCGGTCGAGGAACAGGACCGCGAGAGACAGCTCATAGGTGTGGTTGAGGCGTTCCGCCTTCGATCGCACGAAGGCGGCCGCACGCAGCACTGCTTGGTCGTCCGGCGCGGCCTTGCATTCGAGCAGCGTCAGCCCGCCCAGCGACGCATGGCCGACCTGATGGCTCTGCCCCGACCAGCTGCCCGTCGCTTGATCCTGGCGCTGCCGCAGGTACTGCACACCCTGCGCGATCGCGCGGTCGATCTTCTCCTGATCGACGCCAGGCACCATCGACCGCACAACCGTGAACGCGGGCACCTCGGGCAATTCGAGGTCGCTCGATCCCTTCGGCCTCGGCTTGCGGACCAGCATCTTGCTCTTCTCGTCGTCGTCCTTGCCTGCGTTCTGCGCGGACGCTGGCGGCTCGACCGCAGGCGGATCGCCCGGCGTGGGCTGCACGACCGGCGTGCCGTTCGGCTTCGTTTCCGCGACCAGCGTGTCTGCTGCCGGTTCGCCGCCGCCGCCCGTCAGCTTCCACAGCCCCAGACCAATGCCGACCGTAAGCAGCAGCAGCCCGACCACCGTCGCCGCGATCATCCCCCAGGGGATCGAGTCCGCTCCAGGTTCTTCGTCCCCGTGGTCGACGACGCGGCGCGGTTCGCTTTTCCCCTTCGGAATCGCTGGCGGCACGGCGCGGCGCGGGTTCGGTTGCGGCGCGGCTTGTGGCGCCTGCGCGGGCTTGCTGGAAAGCATCGCCGGCTTGCCGACCGGGGGCGTCGCTGTAGTGCGTGGTTCGATCACAGCGGCCGGAGGCGGCTTCGGCATCTCCAAAGCGACCTGCACCGGATTCTCCGCCAGGAACGGCTGACAACAGATCAAGCATTCGACGGCGCTGCCTGCGGCGATTTCCATGCCGAACGTGAGCGAGGAACTGCAATGGGGACAAGCCAGCTGCGTCGCGTGCATGACGATTGCCCCAATTGGCGAAGATGCGATCCGACGAGTTACGATCCACCCTCGTCATTTTATCAGGTTTCGCGGGCAGAGGTCTACCGAAAGATGGGGCGAACGTGCGGATTTTTTCGGGGACGTGTTTAGCCGTTCGCCTACGGCGAACGCGGGCACGGCGCAC
>JAYSSW010000133.1:0-4912 GCA_043720335.1 Planctomycetia bacterium | reverse complement strand
TCTCCAGTCATGCGGGGACGGTGTCGCGGCTCCCATGCATCTGTCTTACAGCGCAAGAAGTTTAGTTCTTTGCGCAGCGATCAGTAAGGCACACTGCTCCGAACGCAGGCCGACGCGCACTACCCTCCAGGTGTTGCGCGTCGGCCTTGTTCATTTCATGCGCCAGCGCTGCGGCGTCCATGAGTCAAAAGGCGCATTCGCTGGAGAAACCGAAAAAACCTGCGTCAAGGTTGCGGGAAATGCCGATGGTACGGATAGGGCCGGGTTCGCCGCGCATGCCGGCGTCGCCGACCAGGCAAGGCAGCGAAGACGAGGGCCTTGTGGAAGCACAGGCAAGGAACGAAGGAGAGCAGGATGCTCCGGAACCGCTGCTGGGCCATCGGCGTGATTTTGTCGCTGTCTTCGTTCGTGTGGTCGCAGGCGCCTGAGCCGGAAAAAATCCCGCTGCCAACGCCCCCCGCGAAAAAGTCGGGAAGCCCATCCGGGCCGGAAAAAATCCCACTGCCGCTGTCGATGCCTCCCGCCGCCAAGCTGGGGGAGCCATCATCTTTGCCGCCGCCGCCGCCCCGCACGCCGCGCGTCTACATGGAAGCCGACTACCTGTACTGGTGGGTCAATCACGGTCCCTCGCCGATCTTGCTGACCACCTCGCCGAACAACGGGCAGGGTCCGGAAGGGTTGCTCGGCGGCGTTCTCGGCCAGCCGGACACCACCGTGCTGTTCACGGGCCGCGACCTCAACTACGGCGGCGCGTCGGCTTTTCGCGCCCGGGGCGGCATGGAGGTGAGCGCCGACGGATTCTGGACGCTCGAAGCCGGCGGCTTCCTGCTCCCCAAGAACACCATCCAGAAGACGTTTGCCGGCACCGCTTCAGGATCGCCGCTGTTTACGACGCCGTTCCTGGACGCAGCCACGGGCCAGCAAAGCGCCCTCGACCTCAATGCACAGAGCGGCGGCGATCCGTACCTCACCGGCGGCATGGCCATCCGTTCCGACCTGGTGGTGTGGGGCGCCGAGGCCAACCTGATCGCCCATTCGATCCGCACCGCCGATCGCTCCATCGACCTGCTGGTTGGCGTGCGCACCGTCAGTCTTTCCGAGAACCTGAACATCAACCAGGTCATCACCGGAGCGCAGGACGGCAACGTCCAGCTGCAGTTCCCGACCGTCGGCCAGGGCGCCCCGAACTTCTTGAACGCCGTCAGGAACAACCCCGTCTTCATCAACGACCATTTCGGCACGCGCAACCAGTTCTACGGCGGGCAGCTCGGCGGACGCTTCAAGTGGTTCTACGGCGACTTCACCGCGAGCTTAAGTGGCAAGGTCGCGTTCGGCGTGACCCACCAGCAGGTCACGATCGACGGCTCCACGACCGGCACGCTGGTCGCGGACGGGAACAAGAACCCCCCCGTGGTCTTCTCCAACGTGACGACGCCCGGCGGCTTCTTCGCGCTGCAGAACAACATGGGCGTCTTCCGCCAGAACCAGTTCACCGTGGTCCCGGAGATCGGCTTCGACCTCCGCTACGCCCTCGCCAAATGGATGCACCTCCAGGTCGGCTACAGCGCGATGTACTGGTCGAACGTGGCCCGCCCCGGCTCCCAGATCGACTCGACCTTGAACTCCAAGCTGATTCCTTCAGGCCCCCTGCTCCCCACCAACACGGTTCCGGTGGGGGCTTTCGTGCCCGGAGCGGAGCAAGGACGCCCCTACTTCACCTTCCGCGACTCCGCCTTCTGGGCGCAGGGCGTCAACGTCGGCGTGGAATTCCGCTACTAGAGCGGTCCACCTGCGCATGCCGCCATCTCGTCCCGAACATTCTTCCCGATCAGGCTGAACCAGGACGCTGCGCCGGCGACGGGCCGCAAGTGCTTCGCCAGCACTTTTCGGCGGGAAACCCTCGCGCGGCGGACTCGGCGACGACGAGGCCAGCACCGCCAATAAAGGGTTGCAGCCCGCCGCGATTCGCCGGATGATGGTCGGAGCAGGCGCGGCCGGTGTCCTCCTTGCTCGGAGTCTTTCGCATGCCCAAAGTGTTCATCAGTGCGACAAGCCGCGAGTTGAAGAGCTGCCGCGCCGTCGTCGCCGAGTGGGCGAAGGCACACGGCTACGACGTGGTCGTGCAGGACGACTTCGACGTGCAGTCGGACTACGGCACCATCGTGCAGATGCTGCGCGACAAGCGGGCGCCGTGCGACGCGGTCATTCATCTCGCCGGGCAGTTCTACGGCTTCGAGCCAACGAACACGCCGACGGGCGAGCAACGACGTTCCTACACGCAGCTCGAATACGAGCTGGGCAAGGAGCTGCGCCGCCAGGTGTTCCGCTTCATCGCCCGTGACGATTTTCCGCCCGACCAGCCGATCACCCAGACCGACGAGCAGCACGAACTGCAGCGCCGGCACCGCGTCCGGCTCACGCAAGGCTCCGAACCCTACTCCGCCAGCTCGCGCACCACGGGCAACGAGCTGTACTACGAGTTCAGCACCCACGACGAACTGCGCCAGCTGCTCGACAAACTGACGATCCGCACGACCGTCGCCAAGCCGCGCAACCTGCCGTTCGGCAGCATCGGCTCGCTGTTCAAAGGCCGCGACGACTTCCTCCTGCAACTTCGTAGGGCTCTCGTCGACAAGCCGACGCACATCGCCGCCGTCACGGCCAAGCAGGCCATCCACGGCCTCGGCGGCGTCGGCAAGACCCGCCTCGCCCTCGAGTACGGCTGGCACTTCGAGCACGAGTACACCGCCCTCCTGTTCGTCACCGCCGACAGCCCGGCCAACCTCGAACGCAACCTCGCCGACCTGTGCGGCGCCCTGGTGCTGAACCTGCCGGAGAAGGACGCCCGCGAACAGTCGGTCCAGGTGGCGGCCGCCCTGCGCTGGCTGCGCGAGCACGCCGGCTGGTTCCTCATCCTCGACAACGTCGATACCGAGGAAGCCGCCAGCGCGGTCGAGAAACAGCTGAAGGACTTGTCGACCGGGCACGTCGTCATCACCTCGCGGCTGGCCCACTGGTCGCGCGGCGTTGAAGCCCTGGAGCTCGGCGTGCTGAGCGAGGAGGCGGCGACCGACTTCCTGCTGGAACGCACCGCCGGCAAGCGCCGGACCACGCCAACCGACGCCGCCGACGCGCTGGCCCTGGCGCGGGAACTCGACTGCCTGGCCCTGGCGCTCAAGCAAGCGGGGGCGTTCATCGTGAAGCACGGCACACGGCTGGCCGACTACCACCAGCGCTGGAAGGCGATGGAGCCGAAGGTGCTGGAGTGGTTCGACGAGCGCGCGATGCAGTACCCCAAGAGCGTGGCCGTCACCTGGCAGACGAGCATCGAACAGATGGTCGAGGACGGCCGCCGCCTGCTCGACGTGCTGTGCTGGCTCGCCCCCGACCCGATCCCGCGCTCGATGATCGAGAAGCTGACGCAGGAGGAAGGCGAACCCGCCATCGACGTCGAGACCGGCATGGCCGAGCTGACGACCTACTCCCTGGCCAAATGGACCGCCGACCGCGACGGCATCCTCGTCTACAAGCTCGTCGAGGAAATCACCCGCTACCGCCTGCCCAAAGCCGAGCGCGAAGGCTGGCTCAAGCGAGCGCTGCGGATGGTGGATGAGTTCTTCCCAGGCGAACCCGACGATGTCAGAAACTGGCCTGTGTGCCTGGCGGCCCGGCCCCACGCCCTCGCGATCGTGGGGCACGCCGAAAGCATCGGCGATCCCCCGCCCACGTCACGGCTGCTCAATGAACTGGGACAGTTCTTCCACGCAAGAGCGGAATTCGATCTTGCAGAAGACATGATGCGGCGGACGCTTTGCATCGACGAAGCCTCTTTCGGCGACGATCATCACAACGTAGCCATTCGCCTCAACAACCTGGCGCAATTGCTGCAGGACACGAATCGTCTCGGCGAAGCGGAGCCGCTGATGCGGCGCGCGCTCCGCATCGACGAATCTTCTTTCGGCGCCGATCATCCCAACGTGGCCATTCGTCTCAACAACCTGGCGCTATTGCTGCAGG
Source organism: Planctomycetia bacterium (assembly GCA_043720335.1). Classification (GTDB taxonomy): domain Bacteria; phylum Planctomycetota; class Planctomycetia; order Gemmatales; family Gemmataceae; genus JAYSSW01. The sequence goes on along the minus strand of JAYSSW010000133.1, from coordinate 895 downwards.
ACACGAATCGTCTCGGCGAAGCGGAACCGCTGATGCGGCGGGGCCTCGGAATGGAGGAACATAGCAAAGGTGCCGATCATCCCCACGTTGCAATACAACTCAACAATCTGGCGCTATTGCTTCAGGCGACGAATCGACTTGGGGAAGCGGAGCCGCTCATGCGGCGGGCGCTCCGCATCAACGAGGCTTCCTTCGGCGCCGATCATCCCAATGTGGCCAGTGACCTCAACAACCTGGCGTTATTGCTGCATGCGACGAATCGTCTTGGGGAAGCGGAGCCGCTCATGCGGCGGGCGCTGGCGATCTTTCAAGCCAGCCTCGGCGACGATCATCCGAACACGCAGCTTGTGCGCAAGAACCACGAGGTGCTGCTCGCCGAAATCGACGCGGCGAGTAAGGAATGACCGGGGCGACGGCGCGTTTTCCGGCGGGCGCTAAGAAGCTGTTTCAAAACCTCGTGTGACGGAAATCGTCTCCCGCGACAGAAGGCGAGCGGCGCGGCGTAAGCCCGCCGTGCAAAGGATCGTTCGTGCAAATGGCACGCTTGTCGTCGCAAACTCCACGCATCGTTGCGGATTTTCACGGCGGGCTTACGCCGCGCCGCTCGCCGTTGCAAAGAAGTTGCGACTCGCGAAGGATTGAAACAGCCTCTAAACGGGGAGCTTTCCATGCCAAGTGAACGCGAGAAGATGCTAACCGGCGAGTGGCACGATCATCCTTCGTGTCGTCGACGTGGGACACGTCGCACCCCCCGGCAAGCCAGGGGCTATATGAATTTCACCGCTTCTTGCGGAACATCGCCATCAGCCCCTGGAACGCCGGCGATTCGCGGACGGGGTCGAAGTCGGGGTCGGTCTGGGCGCTCTTCAGCCAATGGCGGTCGAGCTGCACGGCG
>JAYSSW010000132.1:0-10265 GCA_043720335.1 Planctomycetia bacterium | reverse complement strand
TCGGCGAACATCGTGTCGGCGTAGCCGCCGGGGCTGTCCTTCAGTTCGCGGCCGAACCAGACCTTCTTGGGGAACTTCTCCCAGGCGTGCTGGGCGTCGACGTAGCCGAAGAACTCGTCGAAGCCGAGGTCGAGCGGGTGGAGGTACGATTTCTCGCCGGCGCGTGTGGCGCCGTGGTGCCACTTGCCGAAGATGCCGGTGGCGTAGCCGAGTTTCTTGAGAGCGGCGGCGAGGGTGGTTTCGCTGCGGGGCAGATCCTGGTAGTTGGCGAAGACCCCGTTGCGGATCGGGTACTTGCCGGTCATCAGAGCGGCGCGACTGGGAGCGCAGACGACCGCCGCCGTGTACCAGCGGTCGAACTTCACGCCCTGCGACGCCAGCTTGTCGAGGTTCGGCGTGGTCCAGTCCTTGCGGCCGTTGAAGCCGACGTCGCCCCAGCCGAGGTCGTCAGCCAGGATGACGACGACGTTGGGCCGCTTCTCCTGCGCGGCCGCTGGTTGCAGCGCCGCGAACAATCCCAGCAGCGCGAGCCAATAACGCATGATCGTCTCCTCCGATTCCAGGTTGCGGGCGTCGCTGGATTATTCACGCAGCGGCGCCGATGGCAATCGAAAAATGGTATCATGTCGGGCAACCTCCCCCCCCTGCCCCGCACGAACGCACGCCATGCTCTTCACCGACCCGCCCGGCACGCTCCAGCAAATCGTCGGCGCCGCCGTCGTCGCGGCGATGCTCTGGGCGATCGCGCGGCGTTACGAAGTGAAGCTCTGCCTGCTCGTCGGCTCGCTGCTGCTGGGCTGCGTCGCGCTCAAGCCGCACGTCGTCATCATCGATTTCTTCACGACGTTCACCAGCGAGAAGTTCGTCATCCCGCTCTGCACGGCGATGGGCTTCTCGCACGTCCTGAAGCACACCGGCTGCGACCAGCATCTCGTGCATCTGCTGGTGAAGCCGCTGACGAAAGTGCGCGGGTTGCTCGTGCCCGGCACGGTGCTGGTCGGCTTCCTCGTCAACATGCCGATCGTCAGCCAAACCAGCACCGCAGCCACCCTTGGCCCGGTCGTCATCCCGATCCTCCGTTGCGCGAACCTGTCGCCGTTGACGACCGGAGCCGCCCTGCTGCTGGGCAGCTCCATCGGGGGCGAGCTGCTCAATCCTGGCGCCCCTGAGCTTATCACCACGATTCAGAAATCGAAGGAAGCTGCCGTCGAACGCGGCGAAGATCCATCGGTCTACGACAGCGACCGCTGCGTTCGCCGCATCCTGCCCCTCAACCTGATCGCGCTCGTCGTCGGCATGCTGGCGTTCTGGGCGCTGTCACGCCGCGCTCCGCTGGAAGCGAATAACGAAACTCCGCTTGTCGACGACTTCCGTATCGATCTATGGAAAGCCGCCGTGCCGCTCGTACCCTTGGCGCTGCTCTATGTGACCTCGTTCCCGCTGCACTGGGTGCAGGTTCCGCCAAGCTGGATCGAAACGCCGCTGGCGAACGGCGCGCCGAGCGACAGGTTCCAAACACGGCTCATCGGCGCGATGATGCTCGTTGGCGTCGTGGTCGCAGCACTGGCGTCGCCGAGCAAGTCGGGGGGCGTCGCGCGGGCGTTCTTCGACGGGGCGGGATACGGCTTCGGGCAGATCGTGTCGGTCATCGTCGTCGCGAACTGCTTCGGCACGGCGATCAAGCTGATCGGCTTCGCGGAAGCGATCCGCGTGCTGATCCACGCCGCCCCGCAGGCGATCGTCGCGCTGGCCGGCGCGGTGTCGCTCGGCTTCGCGGCCCTGTGCGGCTCCGGCATGGCGACGACGCAGAGCCTGTTCGGCTTCTTCGCCGGCCCGGCGATCGACCTCGGTCTCGACCCGACCCACGTCGGCGCGGTCGTCTCCATCGCGTCCGCCGCCGGCCGCACGATGTCGCCGTTCGCGGCGGTGACGCTGTGCGTCGCCGCGATGACGGAGACCAGTCCCTTCGCCCTGGCTCGGCGCGTCGCGCCGCCGCTGCTGCTTTCGACCTTCGCGGTCATCGTCTGGGCGACCTTGTACAGCGGGCCGTGATTTGCGGGTGAAAAGCCGCATGGAATGTGTACGATTTCCCAGGAACGGAACGAGTCCACCACGTTACGTCCTCCCACCGGGTTGCTTCATGATCATCTTCGACGCGCACCTCGACCTCGCCTGGAACGCCATCGACTGGAACCGCGACCTGCGGCTGACGTGCGAACAGATTCGCCGGCACGAAAAGGAAGCGGGCATGACCGACAAGGGTCGGGCCTGCAACACCGTGTCGTTCCCCGACCTTCGACGCGGCAAGGTCTGCATCTTCATCGCCACGCTGCTGCCCCGGCTGCTGCGCATCGGCGCCATGCCGGCGATCCAGCGCTACTCGCAGATGGAGGCGGCCTACGGCGCGTCGTACGGCCAGATGTTCTACTACCAGGGCATGGTGCAGGAAGGCCATCTGCGCTGGCTGAAGGATTGGCCGGCGGTCGAGTCGCACATCAAGGAATGGAAGGCGGACGAAAATTCGCAGACGCTGCCACTCGGCTTCATCCTGAGCATGGAGGGCGCCGACTCGATCCTGCGGCCCGACCAGGTCGAGGAGTGGTTCAACGCCGGCCTGCGCATCGTCGGGCCGGCCCACTACGGCGTCAGCCCTTACGCCCACGGCACCAGCACCGAAGGCGGCCTCTTCGAGCCTGGCCCCGCCCTGCTCCGCGAGATGGAACGCGTCGGCATGATCCTCGACGTGACCCACCTTTCCGACCAGTGCTTCGATGAGGCGATGGAGATCTACGGCGGCCCCGTCCTCGCCAGCCACCACAACAACCGCACGTTGACCCCGAACCAGCGCCAGCTCACCGACCAGCAGACGAAGCAGCTCATCGCGCGCGGCGCCGTCATCGGCCACGCCCTCGACACCTGGATGATGATCCCCAACTGGGTGCGTGGCGAAACGACGACGCCGGTGCCGCTGGAGCGCATCGTCGACCACATCGACCGCGTCTGCCAGCTCGCCGGCAACGCCAGGCACGCCGCCATCGGCACCGACCTCGACGGCGGGTTCGGCCGCGAGCAGTCCCCCGCCGACCTCGACACCATCGCCGACCTGCAGAGCATCCCCGCGATGCTCCGCAAGCGCGGCTACAGCGAAGCCGACATCGAAGGCGTCATGCACGCCAACTGGCTCCGCTTCTTCAAGGACGCCTGGACGAAGAAGTAGTCGCCGAACCGGGACCGTGGTGAAATCATGGCTGTCGAACTGGGGCCTTTCTCGCTTGATCGCGTGGTGCGTGCCGTGGAACAAGTCCGACTGCGCCTGTTGAAAGTGACCGCCGCCCTTGACGGAGCAGCCATCCCGTACGCGGTCGCTGGCGGAAACGAGGTGGCCCTGTGGGTGTCGCGCGTCGACGAGGCGGCGGTTCGCAACACGCGCGACGTCGACCTCCTGGTTCGCCGAGAAGACCTGGAAGCGATCAAAGGCGTCTTCGCAAACATCGGCTTCGTGTGCCGCCATTCGTCCGGGCTGGACATGTACCTCGACGGCGTCGGCGGCAAAGAACGCGACGTCGTGCATCTCGCGTTCGCCGAGGAGAAGGTTTGGCCCGACGAAACGCTCGCGAACCCGGCCGTCACCGAGTCGGAGCACGGCGGCGAGTTCCAGGTGATGGCGCTGCGTGCACTCGTGCAGATCAAGCTGACTGCCTACCGCGACAAGGACCGCACGCACCTGCGCGACCTGCTCGAAGTCGGCCTGATCGACGCGAGCTGGACGCAGCGCTATCCGCCGGAATTGGCCGAGCGATTGCAGGCGTTGATCGACACGCCGAACGGATAGATTTCAACGCCAACCTTCCTAGCGCGGTGCTTCCCATGGGACTTGATCGCAAAGTGACGTTCGCCGCCGACAAGTCGCCCGCCTGGCCTGCGCTCGCCGCGCTGCTGGCCGAGAAGCAGGTGAAGGTGCAACTTCGCATGATCGACGGCGAGCTGGCGTTCCCCGACGAGGAGCCGGCGGAGACGTGGAAGGAGTTGCGCGTCGGCGTCGGCGGCGGCATGGTGACGCTGCGCCGCGAAGCCGACGCCGTCACGCTCGTCGTCTGGGGCAACGCCGACGCGAATCTGCAGCGCGGCTGGAACGCGCTCACCTGGGCGGTCGCGCATCAAGCCGGCGGCGTGATCCACAGCGACGGCGCCACCAAGTCGGCCGACGACTTCGCGCGGACGGCGGACCTGCCGTTCGCGCCGTGAAGCTCTTCCTTGCGCGGTCGAGAATGAGGCATCGACGAACTGCACTAACCCTGAGCGCAAGCGAGGGGATACCTTGACGACACGCGGAATGAACTGACTTTTTCCGCAAGTCGGTTCGCTGTGATCCCCTCGCTTGCGCTCAGGGTTAGTGCAGTCGGGGACTGTATCATTCCTGACCGCATGAGATTTCATTTCTCGACCACGTCCTTCAGCCGTGAGACGGCGACGATGTCGGACCGCATGAGCAGCACCTTCTTGCGGTTGCGGTGGATGCCGGTGTGGATGGCGGCGATGATGTAGTTCTCGCGCGTCGTTTCGGTGTCGCGCAGGTCGTGCAGGTCGGCGTCGCGCAGGACGAGGTACGCCGGCTCGATCTGCGCGAGCGTCCCCATGCAGACGTACGGCCCGTGCATGTCTACCACGATTCCTTCGCCGACCAGCTCTTCCAGCATGGCTTTCTCCCCCTGCCCTTCGCCGTCCCCCTCTCTACATTGATAGAAAACGCCGCTGGCTCGTCCCAGGTCCGCAACCGAGAACGCGATCCGCCATGCCCCGACCGCCGCTCGCCGCCGCCGACCGCTACTTCGAAGGCGCCCTCGCACGGCTGCAGGGGCTGCTCGACGGCCAGCGCGACGCGCTCGACCGTGCGGCGGCGCTCTGCACCGACGCCATCGCCGCCGACGGGCTAGTCCATCTCTTCGGGTGCGGCCACAGCCGGATGATGTGCGAGGAGATGACGCCGCGCCAGGGCTGCTTCGTCGGCTGGCACACCATCGTCGAACTCGGCCTCACCTTCCACAATCTCATCGTCGGCCCCAACGGGCTGCGCCAGAGCCTGCACCTGGAGAAGACGCCCGGCTACGCGGAGCAGATCCTCCGCAATTTCGCGTTCGGCCCGAAGGACGTCATGATTGTCGTCTCCACGAGCGGCATCCGCGAGATCATCGTCGAGATGGCGCTCGGCGCTAAGCAGCGCGGGCTTTCCGTCATCGGCCTTGTCAGCAAGGCGCACTGCGAGCAGTCGGATCCCGCGCACAGCTCCGGCAAGAAGCTGATGGACGTGGCCGACGTGACGCTCGACAACGGCGCCCCGGTCGGCGACTCGATCCTCGAACTCGAAGGCTGCGTCAACAAGACCGGCCCGTTCAGCACGCTCGGCGGCGGCATGGTCATGAACCTGCTCCGCTGCGAGGTCGCCCAGCGCCTCATGGATCGCGGCGTCGAGCCGGTCTTCCTGCCCAGCCACCAGTTCGTCGGCAGCCGCAACGTCGAGGAGCAGCTCGAGTACTTCTACGCCCAGTACGCCCGGCGCATCGCGCCTCTCTACGCCAGGCAGGGGTGAACGCGATGCCGCAACGGCTCCGCGACAAGCGCTGCCTGATCGTCGGCGGCACGTCGGGCATCGGCCTGTCGGCCGCCCAGCGCTTCCTGGAGGAAGGCGCCAGGCTCGTCGTCGCTGGCCGCGCCGACGGCCTGGGCGAACTCGCGCTGGCGAAGCTGAGAGTCTTCGGCGACGCTGAGCTATTCACCTGCGACGCGGCCGACCCGTTCCAGATCGAATCGCTGTTCGCGCAGACGATCCACGAACTCGGCGGCCTCGACGTGCTGTATCATGTGGCGGGGATGAGCGGCCGACGTTTCGGCGACGGCCGCCTCCACGAATGCAGCGACGCGGGCTGGAAAGCGACGCTCGACGCGAACCTCACCAGCGTGTTCCTGTCGAACCGGGCGGCGCTTCGCCAGTTCCTTTCGCAAGGGACCGGCGGCGCGATCCTCAACATGGCGAGCGTGCTGGCACTTTCGCCGTCGCCGAAATTCTTCGACACGGTCGCCTACGCGGCCGCCAAGGGAGGCGTGCTGGCGCTGAGCCGGGAGGCGGCCGCGAGCTACGCGGCGGACAAGATCCGTGTGAACGTGATCGCCCCCGGCCTGATCGACACGCCGATGGCCGCGCGTGCGTGCAAGGACGAAGCGATCCGCTCGTTCCTGCGCACCAAGCAGCCGCTGGCCGAGGGGCCGGGCCAGCCGAGCGACTGCGACGACGCGGCCGTCTTCCTGTGCAGCGACGAGGCGCGGTTCATCACCGGCGTGGTGCTGCCGATCGACGGCGGCTGGAGCGTGAGCGACGGGCAATGGGGCGACTCGTCAACGGACATCGTGTGATGTTCGCGTTCAGCGGACACGAGTCAACAATCGAATCCTGGTTGGGAACGCAGCGGAACATGAAAAATCCCGTCGAAATCGTGGTCGCCGATCCGGAATCGCTGCTGCAGTGCGTTGCTGACCTGGAGACGCACGCGCTGATCGGCTTCGACTCCGAGTTCGTCGGCGAGGAGACGTACGAGCCGGAACTGTGCCTGCTGCAGATCGCGACGCCCGACACGCTCTACCTGATCGACCCGTACAGCGCCGGCACGCTGGACGCGCTTTGGAAGCTGATGGTCGATCCGGCGCGGCTGATCGTGGTGCACGCCGGCCGCGAGGAGATCCGCATGTGCCGGCGGCACGCGGGCAGGACGCCCAACGTGTGCGACTTGCAGATCGCGGCGGCGCTGACGGGCCTGACGTACCCCATCGGCCACGCCACGCTCGTGCAGGTGCTGTTCGGCAAGACGATCAGCAAGGCCGAGACGCTGACCGAATGGCGCTCGCGGCCCCTCACGCCGGACCAGCAGCAGTACGCGTTCAACGACGTGCGGTTCCTGCTGGGGCTGTGGAGCAAGATCGAGAAACGGCTGAAGGAGCTGGGCCGCACCGAGTGGCTGATCGAGGAGTGCGCGCGGTTCTGCGAGCAGCAGTCGCAGGACCAGCCCGGCCAGCCCGCCAACCCCGACAAATGGCGCAAGCTGCGCGGCGCGGGCTCTCTGGACCGCAAGCGGCTCGCCGTCGTGCGCGAATTGTTCCTCGCCCGCGAGGAGCTGGCCGCCGAGGCGAACCGTCCGCCGCGCGTGATCCTGCGCGACGACCTGGTCATCGAGATCGCCAAGCGGAACCCGAAGTCGGCGACCGATCTTCAGACGATCCGCGGGCTGGGATTGGGCAAGCGCTACTTGCAGGTGATCTGGGAGGCGACCGTGAAGGCGCGCGCCCTGCCGCCGTCGGCGTGGCCGGAGCTGGTCGACCGCGACCAGGACCCGGCGCAGGTGGGGCTGATCGCGAACGTGCTGAACGCCTGGCTGGGGGACCACTGCCACAAGCAGCACCTGGCGCCGAACCTGATCGCGAGCATGGGGGACTTGAAGGAGATCATCCGCAGCCGGATCGAGAAGCAGCCGATCCCCGAGTCACTGCCGCTGTGCCGGGGCTGGCGCCGTGATTTCGTGCTGGAGAAGCTGCTCGCGCTGCTGGATGGCAAGGCGTCGCTGCGGATCGCCAACGTCGCGTCCGAGTCGCCGTTCGCGTACGACGACCTGCCGTGATGTGAAAGGCATCGCTTGGGCGGAGCAAATGCCATCCCCCATGCGGTTTGACCGCTTCAAGCGCGTCCCGCGAAACTTGCTTCGATAGACGCGGCGCGCGAGCAGCCCTAGACTACGGGCTGGCCCATTAGAGCGCGAGGCAGCCCTTGAACGACGCGGTTTTCCTACGCTGTATCAACCCCAAGTGCGACGCCACGGTTGCGTCGGACGACACGTCGTTCGTCTGCCCGAAGTGCGGCGGGCTGCTCGACGTGGCCTACGACTGGAGCCGGCTGCAGCCCCCGGCCAGCCTGTCGCACTTCGAGGCGAAGTGGGCCGACCGCTGGAACCCGCTCAACTTCAGCGGCGTCTGGCGCTTCCGCGAGCTGCTGCCGTTCGCGCCGGCCGACAAGATCATGACGATCGGCGAGGGACAGACGATCCTGCAGAAGGCCGACATCGTCGGCCAGCACGTCGGCATGAATCCGGGCTGCCTGTTCCTGCAGTACGAAGGCATGAACCCTTCGGGCAGCTTCAAGGACAACGGCATGACCGCCGCCTTCACGCACGCCCGCATGGTCGGAGCCACACGCGCCGCCTGCGCCTCGACGGGCAACACCAGCGCCGCCCTCGCCGTCTTCTGCTCCGCCACCGGGCTGATGCGGGCCATCATCTTCATCGGCAGCGGCAGGATCTCCTACGGCAAGCTCGCCCAGGCCCTCGACCACGGTGCCCTCACCGTCCAGATCGCCGGCGACTTCGACGACGCCATGCAGCGCGTCCAGCAGGTCTCGCGCAAGCTCGGCATCTACCTCGTCAACAGCGTCAACCCCTTCCGCCTCGAAGGCCAGAAAACCATCATGTTCCGCGTCCTCGAAGCCCTGCGCTGGGAGGTCCCCGACTGGATCGTCGTCCCCGGCGGCAACCTCGGCAACGTCAGCTCCTTCGGCAAGGCGTTCCTCGAGCTGATGGAACTCGGCCTCATCAAACGCCCGCCCCGACTCGCCGTCATCAACGCCGCCGGCTCGAACACCTTCTACCAGCTCTACGAGCGCTTCGGCCTGCGCTGGAACAACGGCCAGCCCGACGCGCGGATCATCGACGGCTACTACGCGAGCCTCGACGCCGAGAAGATCCGGGCGGCGACCATCGCCAGCGCCATCGAGATCAACCATCCCGTCAACCTGCACAAAGCCCTGCGCGCCCTCGACCGCTGCGGCGGCGTCGTGCGCGAGGCGAGCGACCAGGAGATCCTCGACGCCAAGGCGAAGGTCGGCGCGGGCGGCCTCGGCTGCGAACCCGCCTCGGCGGCGAGCGTCGCCGGCGCCCGCAAGCTGCGCCGCGAAGGGATCATCGCCCCCAGCGACCGCGTCGTCTGCATCCTGACCGGGCATCAATTGAAGGACCCGACCGCGACCGTCGCCTACCACAGCACCGACCAGAAGACGTTCGACGAGGTGCTGGGCCATCGCGGCGTCCGCCGGGCGACCTACGCCAACCGCGCCGTGCAGGTGCCGAACGACCTCGACGAGATCATCAAGGCCATCGAAGTCTATTCGTGACGGCACTTGAATCGGTTCCGCACCCGGCGAACGGCCTGCGTAAGCGGGCTGGTTGAGCCTTGCAGTGGTTGAAAGTTCCACCAGCCGGCGTTGTTCGTGACCCAGGCGAACGGCCTGCGTAAGCGGGCTGGTAGAACTTTCCGTTGGTTGCAGGTTTCACCAGCCGGCTTACACCGGCCGTTCGCCTGAATGTGAAAAAAACAATCGCAGACGGCTTTCGCTCGGAGCTTCCATGAACACGATCATCGGCATCAACGGCGTCTGCGGGCGGATGGGGCAGCGCATCGTGCACCTGGCCCACGAGGATTCCGAGTTGCAGATCGGCGCAGCCCTGGAATGGGCCGGCAGCCCAATGATCGGCCGCGACATCGGCGAGGTCGTCGGCCTGGGCAGGCTCGGCGTCGCGGTGACTTCGGCGATGGCGCCTGGCGAGCGCATCGACGCCGTCATCGACTTCTCGACGCCCGAAGGGACGATGGCGCTGCTGCCGACCTGCGTCGACCGCAAGATTCCGCTCGTGCTCGCCACGACCGGCTTCACGGAAGCGCAGAAGAAGGAGATCGACGCGGCCGCCCACCACACGGCGATCCTGTTCGCGCCGAACATGAGCCTGGTCGTCAACGTGCTGTTCAAGCTCGTCAAGGAAGCCGCCGTCGCGTTGAAGGGCAAGGGCTTCGACGTGGAGATCATCGAGCGCCACCATCGCCACAAGAAGGACTCGCCGAGCGGCACCGCGCTGCATTTCGCGAAGGTCATCAAGGACGCGATGGGGTCGATGAAGGAGGTGCATGGCCGCGAGGGACTGGTCGGCGAGCGCACCGCCGACGAGATCGGCATCCACGCGGTCCGCGCCGGCGACAACGTCGGCGAGCACACGATCATCTTCAGCGCGTTGGGCGAAACGATGGAGCTGGTCCACAAAGGCTCCAGCCGCGACGCCTACGTTCGCGGCGCCCTGCAAGCCGCCAAGTACCTCGCGAACCGCCCCGCCGGCCACTACACGATGAACGACGTGCTGGGTCTGTAACCTCGTGGGGCACGATTCCATCGTGCCCTGGCG
>JAYSSW010000131.1:0-10266 GCA_043720335.1 Planctomycetia bacterium | reverse complement strand
GGATGTCCATGAAGGAAGTTTAGCGCCCGGCCCCCGCGGTGGACAGCTGCCGAGGCGACTGTTTTCCGGGGAAAAGCAATTTTTCACAGGCTCTCAGTCGTCGAGCGGCGACATCACCGGGAAGGGCATCAGAAGGTGGGGATTGGACGGCCTGTTCTGCGTGAGAGTCTTGAAATCGTCGCTCGACCGGAATCTTGCCGGAAAGCTGCGGTCATTTACCAGGTCTTTCGGATCGTATCCATGCTTGATGGCGGAATGCAGGCTGTCAACCATGAGCTGGCAGCAGTCACGCTGCTGGCCATGCTGGTTCGCGAGAATTGCCGCTTGAAGGAGGAAAAGGCTGCCGGATTTTCGCTTGAGAAGCGCGACGGCGCAGTCGGATTCCGCCTTGTCCAGCAAGGAGTTCTTGTCGTTGCCCGGAGAGGAATTCAAGGCAAGCTCCAGGTAGGCATCCGCGCGGTTCTGTCTCGGCGCGGGATGCTCCGGGTCGAGCTCGATTGCTCGGTTGAATGCATCGAGCCTTTCGGCCGGCTTGTTCAATCTCCTGAAGGCCAGGCCCAGATTGTTCCACGCCGATGCTTGCTTGTACCCCAGCTTGATCGCCTGTTGGTACATCGCCATCGAGTCTTTGTTGTCTCCCCTTCCTTGCACCGCGTAGGCGAGTCTGACTTTGGATTCCGCGTCTGTGCGACCCTTGTACACCCGGTACAAGTCCTCCACCGCTTCGGCGAATCGCTCCTGGTCCACGCCGCCGTACTGCTCCGCGATGCGAAGCTGGGCTTTCGCTCGTTCGACACGGACGGAGATTTCGTCCTCTTCAGTCGCCATCGCACGGGTGTGCAACCGGACGGCGTCCTCCCAGCGTCCTTCATGGTAGGCATTCATGCCCATTTCAAAGTCGCTGAGCCGGTTTCGCTGAAGGTGGCTCATGATCGGTACGAGCGCGATCGCCGCCAGGGCGAGACACACGAGCATGGCTTTCTTCCGGCTTCGCCGAGGCGTCGTCGGTCGGGCAAGCTCGGCTTCAGCCTGCAGCGCCGGTTCGCTGGGCTGCTGCTCGAGGTCGAGCGCTGCCTGGGCGGAATCGGGGCGCTGGTCCGCGTCGGGCGACAGGCACTGCTCGATGAACGCCGCGAATTCCGCGTCCACGTCGGGATTGCCTTCGCTCACGCGGACCGCCAGGTTCCGCTGGTTGTCCATCAGCCGGCGACGAAGGTCGTCGAAGGGCAGGCTCCCGTCGAGCGGGCCGAAAGGGTGCCTGCCGGTCAGCAGTTCGAACAGGATCACGCCAAGCGAGTACAGGTCGGATTTCGGCGACAGCTTCGCGGCTTCGCCGGGCTGCTGCAGGGTGTGCTGGAGCTGCTCAGGCGACATGTACGGAAGCGTCCCGCCGAAGCGCAGCAGATTCTGGCGGTCGTCCTCCGAGAGATTGAAGTCGAGCAGCAGAGGCGCCGCCCCGGGCGTCAGCAGGACATTGGAAGGCTTGAGGTCGCTGTGGACGATCCCCTGGAGGTGGACATGGGCGAGGGCGGCGAGCATCTGCTGCGCGACCTGCCGGACGTACTCGGCGTAGCCAAGGTCGTGGCGGACGCGAGGCAGCGCGTGGTTTTCAACCCTGGGCAGCCCAGCGGGGACGGCTGCCGCGATCTTCGCGACGAACGCCGCGTCCTTCGGGGGCGCAGGCGCCGCCTTCACATGGTCGAGGATCTGGTGCAGGGTCGCGTAGCCCTGCAGAGGCATGCAGATGGCGCTGAGCTGGTTCGCGGAATCACTCACCATCGAGTGGATCGTGACGATGTTTGGGTGCGAGATGCGGCCCAGGGTCTGCGCTTCGCTGGCGCCGTGGGGGGAGACTTTGACGACGACCCAGCGGCCCCCCATCGTGGCCTGCTGAGCGAGATAGACCCGTGAGAACGCTCCGACGCCGATCTCGCGCGCCAGATCGAACTCCCCCTGGTAGACCTGCCCGAGCGAGGGCCATTCCGGGGGCGGCGACTGGTGCTTGCGGGGAAGCTCGCCGATGAACTGCCCGACCTGGATGAGACGCAGCAGCGACGATTGGATCGACGGATGCTCGCGGCAGTACTTCTCCGGGTCGATCTGCTCGCCTGCCAGCTCCCGGCGGCAGAACTCGACATAGGCGTCGTCCACCATCTGCCCGTGGCTGGCGGCGGGGATCGGCGACGTACCGAAGCTGGGGCTGAAATTGTTCATGGCGGGCTGCGATGTCTTGTGGGCCAGCGGTAAAGCGACAAATCCACTCCAGCTTGCTTCCTGACATTCCTAGCGATCAGGCGACCTGCTGTCCCCAGATCCGTTTGACCACCCGCTGCACAAGCTTCGTGCTGACCCGCAGCTGTTCGGCGATCTCGGCATGGGTGTGCCCTTCGCGCAGCATCAACAGCATCCGCTGGTACGCCGGCGGCTGCTCCGCGAGAAGGTGCTGCCACCGCTCCTCCGCCATCATCCACTGGCTCGCGGTCGGGTCGTGGTTGGCAGGCAGGTTCGTCGGCTCGTCGGGGCCTGTCACGATTCGGACTTCGCGGTTGACGTTGTGCTTCTGCGTCATCAACCGCTGCTTGACGACATCAACCACCTTGTTGCGGGCCATGCGGTTCAAAAACATCGCCAGCCCGTTGGGCGTGTCGAAGCGGTCCGCGTCCAATGGCTGGGCGAGGAACGACATCCACACGTCCTGCACGAAATCGAGCGAATCGAACTTCGACCGCAACGCTCGCGGCAGCTGGGCCCGGACCACTCGGCGAATCTGCTCGCCGTATTTCGCGTCCAACTGTTCCATCGCCAGGTTCGATCCCTCGGCCACCTGCTGGAGTAGGGCCTTCATTTCCTCGATATCCGACATGCAACTGCCCTCGTTGCGGCTCCTCCTTGGCCTTCGCCCACGGTTCGCACCATCGACCAGGGGATGGTCTTCTTCACTCCTATGATCGTTTACTAAGGCACGCTTTGCAACCGTTCTTGTCCACAAAAGCTGGACAACCGGATCCGAGACGCCAGTGATTTCATTCCGTGCGATGAATTGATGTCAATTTCGATAATTGCTGCGGGAGTCGTGGCCGGATCGTCCGTTCGTTCCGGCGAGACGCCCTGCTGTCTCTCATCCCCGGCCGAAGCAAGGCGACTGCATGGCGAGGTAGGGGATCGACTCCTGCGACGATCCGTCGATGAGGGCGAGTTCCGACGGCTCATGCGTAGTACTTCGTGGTCATGATTTTCAGGAACTCGACGGAACGCTTGAGTTCGTCCAGCCCGTTGACGCCATCCTCGATGGAGATCCAGCCAGCGAAGCCGACACTGGCGAGGATGCGGAAGATGGCGTGGTAGTCGTTCAGTCCTTTGCCGGTCTCGCCGTGGCGCAGCTTGTCGGAGTAGCCGATTGAGCCGTCCGACTGGCGCAGTTCATCGAGCGTGGCGCCGGTTACCAGATAGCGGTCGGAGGCGTGCATGGTGACGACACGGGCTTGCACTTTTTCGAGGAACGCGACGGCATCGAAGCCGCCCACGGTGGCGTTCGACGGGTCGAACTGCACGCCCAGGAAAGGCGAATCGACGCGGCCCAGAATCTCCAGGTAGATGTCCTCCGGCTGGGCGAACTCCGGGTACTGCCAGTTGCCGTCCTTGTAGTGGTTCTCCAGGCAGAGGATCACGTTGTTGCGTTCCGCGTGGTCGAGCGAACGGCGGATGCCTTCCACGGTTCGTTCGATTCCTTCCTTGCGCGTCATGTTTGGGAATCGCTGCCCGCTCAGCGTGCGGCAGTGGCGGATGCCGAGCGCGACGCAGACGTCGATTGCCTTTTTCTGGCGCTCGACCTGGCGTGTCCGCTCGTCGGCGTCGGGGTGCGTGAAGTCGGGCGAGAAGCAGAGCATCGACGACACCTGCCCCGTCTCCTTCAGCACCTCGCGAACGGGCTGAAGTCCCGCTTCGTCAAGGCTGCGGAAGAACCCGTCGTAGTGCTCGACCCCCTCGGCGCCGAGCGTCGCCGCCGTGCGCAGCCAGTCGAGGTAGTCCATCTTTCCCCGGCAGAGATCGTCGAAGTAGCATTTGGGGAACACGCTGATGCGCGGCGATTTCATCGGATTGCCCAGGTCGTTGAAGGTCGGCTGGTTTGGCGTGCGATTCGGACAATCCTATCATGGATCACGCCAGCTCCAAGTCCCTTCCGGCGACCAACGTAGTTCTCAGGAAAGGCCAATCCCATGCAGCCGACCGTCGCGCTGATCGCCCATGACGAGAAGAAGGAGGCGATGCAGCAGTTCTGCGCAAGGCACCGCGAGACGCTGTCGCGCTGCGTGCTGATCGCGACCGGGACGACCGGCCAGCGCATCGCCGACGCGACCGGGCTGCCCGTGCACCGCTGCCTGTCGGGGCCGCTCGGCGGCGACGTGCAGATCGCCGCGCGTGTCGCGCTCGGCGATGTCGCGGGAGTGATCTTCCTGGTCGATCCGCTCTACGCCCATCCGCACGAACCGGACATCCAGAGCCTGCTGCGCGTGTGCAACGTCCACAACGTGCCGCTCGCGATCAACCCCGCAACCGCCGAAGCCGTCATCCGCACCATCGCCGACCTGCTGCTTGAGAAGGCGTGATTTTTTCGGAGTCCTCGATGCCGACCTCGCTCCTGTCCGTGTTGCTGCTGGCGTCGGCGCTGCTGCCATGCCAGGTGGAAACGACGAAGCCGTTCCAGATCGCCGTGGTCGACGACCGCACCGGGCGCGGCGTGCCACTCGTTGAACTGAAGACGGTGAACGACATCGCGCACTTCACCGACAGCAACGGCATCGTCGCGTTCCACGAGCCGGGACTGATGGGGAAGGACGTGTTCTTCCACGTTTCCAGCCACGGCTACGAGTTCGCCAAGGACGGGTTCGGCTTCCGGGGCAAGGCGTTGCGCGTCGAGCCGGGGGGCAAGGCGAAGCTCGAGATCCGCCGGATCAACCTCGCGGAACGGCTCTACCGCGTCACCGGGGCGGGCATCTACCGCGACAGCGTGCTGACCGGCCAGGCCGTCCCGCTGCGCGAGCCGCTGCTGAACGGTCTCGTGACCGGCTCCGACAGCGTGGTGAGCGTCGTCCACCGGGGCAAGATCTTCTGGTTCTGGGGCGACACCAATCGACCATCGTACCCGCTGGGGAACTTCCAGGTTCCCGGCGCCACCTCGAAAATGCCAGGGCAGGGGGGGCTTGATGCGAGTGTCGGGGTCGATTTCGACTACTTCGTCGATGCGAAGGGCTTCGCGAAGGAGACGGCCCGCATGCCGGGCAAGGGGCCGACGTGGATCACGTCGCTGGTCGTGCTGCCCGACGCGAAGGGGATGGCGCGGATCTACGCCGCCTACGTCAAGGTCGAGCCGCCGTTGACGCTCCATGCGCGTGGCTTCGCGGTCTTCGACGAGGACAAGCAGGAGTTCAAGCACGTTGCCGAGGCGAGCATGAAGGATGCCGCGTTTCCGATGGGGCACCCGCTGCGTCACCGCGATGACGGCGTCGACTACGTCTACTTCGCGCACCCACTGCCATTGACGCGCGTGCGTGCGGAGGGGTCGCAGTTTCTGCGCACCGAGAACTACGAGACGTTCACCTGTCTGAAGGAAGGGAGTCGGCTGGAGAAGCCGACCCTGAATCGCGACGAGCAGGGGAAGCTGCGCTACGCCTGGCGGAAGGACACCCCCGCCGTAGGTCCTGCGGAGGAGAACAAGCTGCTCAAAGCGGGCAGGATTCAACCGCACGAAATGCGCTGGCAACTCCGCGACCGCGACACGGGGAAGCGTGTCGAGCCGCATTCGGGATCGGTCGCGTGGAACGAGCACCGCCGCCGCTGGGTGCTGATCGTCGTCCAGGTCGGCGGCACGTCACAGCTCGGCGAAGTTTGGCTCGCCGAGGCTGACACCCCGACGGGGCCGTGGGGCTACGCTGTGAAGGTGGCTACGCACGAGCGCTACAGCTTCTACAACCCGAAGCACCACACGATGTTCGACAAGGACAAGGGGCGCATCCTCCATTTCGAGGGCACCTACACCCACACCTTCTCAGGCAACCCGCACCCGACGCCGCGCTACGAATACAACCAGATGATGTACCAGCTCGACTTGGCTGACCCGCGCACCGCGCTCCCTGTCGCGTTCTACCCGCGCAAGACGCCAGATCGTTTCGGCACGATCCACGACGTGGGCGCGACGAACGAAACGCCGGCGTTCTTCGCGCTGGATCGGCCCATTGCTGGCAGTGTGCCCATCGTCGCCGACGACAAGGGGCTGCATCTCGGCAAGAAGGACGCGAAGAGCATCCTGTTCCACGCGCTGCCTGCGGACGCGAAGCCGTCGGCCAGCACGACGGCGCTGTACGAGTACCGCAACGACGCGACCAACGAGCGGGCGTACTCCATCGACGCGAAGCTCGCGATGCCGGGCTATCCGCGTGTGGAGGCGCCGCTGTGCCGGGTGTGGCGGCCGTAGAGAAGAAAAGATCGCACCCAAGCCCCACCATGAGCGCAGCGATTGGTGGGGGTCGGAACCCCCAGGAATCGCGTTGCTCATCCTGGGGCTTGGCGCTATCCATGTGCGGTTAGCTTTTCGCAACTGGATGTGCGCGGTGCACGGCGCCGGCCAGCTCGTCGAGCTTGGACAGGTACTTGGAGCGGTTCTTGGCCGCCATCGGGGCGGGGCCGCCCGACACCTCGCCGGTCTGGCGCAGCTCGGTCATCAGCTCGCGCATGGCCAGCATCGAGCCGATGTCGTTGTCGGTGAACGGCTCGCCGCGCGGATCGAGGACGCGCGATCCCTTCTCCAGGCAGCGCGCCGCCAGCGGGATGTCGGCCGTCACGACGATGTCGCCGGGGCCGGCCTGCTCGGCGATCCAGTCGTCGACCTCGCCGAAGCCGGGCCGCACCACCAGTTCGATCAACGTCTCCGTCGGCACGCTCATCGTGTTCTTGGCGACGACGAGTACGCGCAGCGAGTAGCGCCGGGCGACACGGTAGGTCTCCTCCTTCACCGGACAGGCGTCGGCGTCGATGTAGACGATTCGCATCGTGGCGTTTCCGGGCCAGGTGATTCGTTCGATGAATGCATCCTAGTGACAACATGAAGCCCAAAGGCAACGTCGCACGGTTCGACGTTGCCCTTGGGCTATCGTGGTCGCGCGGTTTCGCCGCTCCGTGCCGGTCGCGGTTCCTGCGCCTGCGGCTTCGTTAGTAGCGGAACTCGACGCCGAAGTTCAGGCCCTGCGCCCAGAAGTCGCTGTCGCGGACGCCTCCGGTCGGGCGGGTGATGGCGCCCCCTTGGCCGAAGTTCTGGTCGGTCGGGATCTGGTTGGGGTTGGCGACGCGGTCAATCTGCTGGCCGGGGCGGGCGACGTGGTTCCAGTAGAGGAAGCTGTAGCCGAACGTCAGCTTGACGTTGTCGCGCACCTGGTAGCCCAGGTTGAGGTGCCCCGCAGGAACGACGGTGAAGACGCTGCGCGAGTAGGAGCCGATGTTGGTCGGCAAGGCAAGGACGCCGCCGGGCAGAGTGACGCTGCCGGCGCCGGGCGTGTCGAGGGTGGAAGAACCGTCGATGCGGACGGTCTGCTGGGTCGTGCCGAGTCCGAGCTTGGCGAGCAGGCCGATGCTCCACGGCCCCTGCTTCCATTCGCCGCGTGCGCCGATCTGGGCGCCGTAAAAGTGGTTGACGGCTTGGAAGCGGTCGAAGTCGCTGACGATCTGAGGGGGATTGACGGGCTGAAGACCGAAGTTGATCGGTGCGGGGACGAGGACGGTCAGGCGATCTTGCAGGATCAGGTCCTCGTTGAGATCAAGAGCGCCGAAGCCGACGAGCAGGTCGACCCGTGAACTGCGAGTGTTCCAGAGGTTGGTCGAGGCGTTGACTTCCCAGCCCTGGAAGCGGGTGTGGGCGAGCGCGCTCGCGGTCCCGGTGTACTGTCCGGGGAAGGACGTGGCTTCGGCGTCCTGCAGGCCGGTCTGCTGCTTGGTGAAAGGGCGGGCGAGCAGCGGCGCGCCTTGCGCATCGGAGGAGGCGCTGAACCCGGTGGAGCGTCGTTCGAGGGCGAAGTAGCCGCCTTCGAGGCCGAGGTTGGGGTTGAGCTGGAAGCCGCCCTGGAGCCGCAGGCCGGAGAAGGTGTTGAAGTCCAGGCTGGAGTCGCCGTACAGCGTCCGCGTGCCTGGCTGTCCGAGGGCGCCGGGGATGGCGTCGAGCGCGCTGCCCTGGGTGATGAGTGGGCCGGACGTGGGGCCTGACTTGATCCAGGCGAGGAGGTAGTCGGCGGACATCCAGAACCCGAGGCCGCAGTCGGCGCTGTTGGGGGTGGACGCCCAGATTCGGCTGGTCGACGTTTCCTGGGCAAGCGGCACAGCGCTCGGCGCGATCCCCGGCGGAACCGCGCTGCTTGGTGGGGGATCCGACTTGGCAGCCCCGGTAGTCCCCTGGGCATGCACGGGAAGGGCCAGGGCCAGCATGGCGAGAACGCCGAGAAATCCGTTCCTCATCGTATCCTCCTTGAAGCGCTGGCCGGGCTTCATGCCCGGCCGACCGTTGATGGCGAGACCGCGTCGATTCACGGACGGGGGCCTTGGCCACGTCCGCCAGGGATGCCGGGGATGATGGTGATGAACGCCTTGAAGGTGCCCACCAGCTTCTTGCCCGCGTAGAGGTTGAACCGGAAGAAGACGACCTGCGTGCCCTGGCGGTTGCGCGAGGCCGGCGCGACGGTCGCGGGGGCCTTGTACGCGAACGCGCCGCTGGGCAGGACGACGAGGAGCGAGCCGGCTTGCGGCCCACTGCCTGGGATGAACTGTACGGTCAGCTTCTGCCCCTTGGGAGCGACCCCCTTGAGCAGCCCGCTTGCCGCCCGGAGGAAGAGGAACTGCCCGGTGCGCACCGCGTAGAACTGGTTCTTGCCGACGATCACGATCGGCTTCGGGGGGATGATGACGGGCGTCGAAGGGGCCTCGAAGGCGCCGATGTCGACGTGGGAGTTGCCCTTGCGGGCGAAGCCGCGCTGGTCAGCGGTGAAGGAGTAGGGGGCGGCGAGGACCACGTCGCTGCCGGCGTCGAGGGCGGCACTGGTGGACAGCAGGCCGTGGGTCTTGGTGGGCCCGCCGTTGAACGCGAGGGGCGCGAGGTGAGGGTCGAGCAGCGCCGCGCCGTTGCCCCCGAAGAGGTCGTGCTTGGCGGCGGTGAAGGCGCCGTTGGTGCCATGGACCTCGCCGATCAGGTTGTTGCCCAGGCTGACAAGAACGTCGGTGGTGTCGGTGGCGACATCGGGACCGTTTTTGGCGTCGCTGCCGTTGACCGTGTTCTTGGCGACAAGTGTGTTGAGGAAGCGGACGCCGCCATCAGGCTCGACCGGGTTGCCTTGGCGTCCTTCGCCGCCGGCGAAAACGCCGCCGCCGAGGCCGGGTCGGAGAGCCGGATTGCCACCGTTGTTGTCAGTGCGGACGCCGCCGAGCGCCTGGTTGAAGGCGATGGTGTTATTGACGAGCTGGACGGAGTGATTGCTGTCGATTGCCTGGGCGTAGAGTCCGCCGCCAAACGCGCCTCCAGCGGAGCCGCCGTACCCGCCGTAGGCCGAGAAGCCGTCGCCCCCCTGGGCGAGATTGGCGGAGAAGGTGCTGTTGGAGATGAGGACGGTGCCGAGGCTGGAGCTGACGAAGGCGCCGCCGCCCAAGCCCGAGCCGCCGAACCCTTCGTTGGAAGTTTCGATGCGGCGGGCGGAGCCGCCGACCGCCTGGTTGTTGCTGAAGGTGGAGCGGCTGAGGTTGAGCGTGCCGCGGAACCCGGAGTAGAAGAGCCCGCCGCCCTGGGCGCTGCCGGCGCCTTGGTCGAAGCCGTCGCCGCCGAGGGCGCGGTTGCCGTCGAAGGTGGTGTTGCCGATGTTGAGCAGCGCGAGGCCTTCGGAGTAGACGGCGCCCCCTGCGGCGGAACCCCCGGAAACGAAGGAGTTCTGTTGGTCGCCTTCGCCGCCGGACGCGGTGTTGCGGTCGAAGACGCAGTTGGCGATGGTGGCGGAGGTGTTGGCAGCGATCTCGCCGCGCGACAGGTAGACGGCGCCGCCGAACGCGGCGGTGCCGAAGAGCTGTCCTTCGCCGCCCGCGAGCGTGCCGAGCGCCTGGTTCTGGGTGAAGACGACGTTGGTGAGTTTGACGGCGTTGTCGCCTAGCGAGAAGATCGCGCCGCCGCGCGCCGAGTCGAAGGGGCTGGTCTGCGTGGACGTGTTGCCAGTGAATGTCGAGTTCGTGACCGTGAGGTCGGCG
>JAYSSW010000130.1:0-4924 GCA_043720335.1 Planctomycetia bacterium | reverse complement strand
GTTGCTTTTTCGCTCGGCAGCTTCACCGCGTAGGGCGCCTGCTCGCGCACCGCCAAACACGTCTCGCGCAGCATGATCGACGTGCTGATGTTGGCGATGGCCCAGCGGCGCTGGCACGGCCGCACCTCGCGTTCGATCTTTTGGCCATCCACCAACGCCCACGCCTTCAAGCGGATCGGGCCGGCCCAGTCGGCGGCTTCATTGGATGCTGTGAAGACGACGCAGCCGGTCTGGGCCTGGGCGCTCAGATGTGTCGGCAGGCAGGTCACGCCGGGGGGCAGCCCCTCGGCTTCGATGACGACGGGGCCGGTGAAGTCGCGGCGGTTCAGGCAGACTTCGACGAACGCCGACCCGCCGCGACCGATGGCCGGACAGGTCGGGTCGGGGTTGGTTTCGTGGACGACGACCGGGGCGAAATCGGGGACGGCTTTGGTGAGCCGCAGGACATACTGGTAGCGCGCGCCGCCGTTGCGGTAGCGTTCCTGCACGAAGACGCGGTAGACGCCGTCGCTGGGGACGCGGAAGGTGCCGAGCGGGTCGCGGTTGAACTGGGCCAGGGCGTTGAAGTTGATGCCGTGGTCGTCGAAGTTGCCGACTTCCTTGCCCTTGTCGTCGAAAATGATGACGAACGGATCGCCCGGCAGGTCGAGCCGTTCGCACAGCAGGTCAACACTGTACGTCTCGCCCGCCTTGGCGGTGAACGTGTACCAGTCGGCGTCGCCCGGCTTGTCGAACCGACCTGCGATGACCGTGGGGAGCGTGATCTTCTGCGCCGTCTCCGGCGTGTCGTTCGGCTCCGTGTCGAGCGTCAGCGGCGCGTCGGCCACGTGCAGCGTCACCGGGTTCAGCGCGTGCTTCCACGCTTCCGGCCAAAGCTGCACGCCGCGCGCGTTCAGGCTCGGCGACAGCAGGTGGTTGCGGAACCGGAAACGGTGCAGCGCCAGCGGATCCTTCGGCAGCGTGAAGGACAAAGTCGCCACGTCGAGCGGCACGTCCTGCACGGTCCACGCGGCGTTCGCCCTGCCGCTCGGCAAGTTGCGGCCCAGCACCTGCAGGTCGGTCTTCACGCCCGGGACGATGACGTTGGGGAACGCGTTCTCCAGCTGAGGCAGGTTGCTGACAACCAATCGGTAAGGCAGGCCGCCGTTGAACGTCATGTCGTGCAGGCGAATGACGTAATCGCCATCGGCGGGGATGACGACATCGACGAGCGGATCGACGCGGTGGTAGTACGGCTTGCTGCGCGCCAGTTCCCGGCCGTCCGTGGTTGAAACGGCGAGGATCGCCCGCAGTGTTGAATCCAAGCGGAACGCCTGGCAGTCGATGGTGACGCGCTCGCCCTTCTTGGCGGGGAAGCGGAAGAAGTCGTCGCCGTTGCCGTCGCTGGCGCCGTTGATCGCCGCGTTCATCGGAACGACCTGGGCCGACTCCGGCGTGTCGTTCGGCTCCTTCTCAGTGACTTCGGTCAAGCCGTGGCTGACGGCGAACAGCCGCACGCCGCTGATGCCGAACCGGCCGACGGCGCGCACCTCGACCATGCCCGGCGGCGTGTCGGCGGCGATGCTGACTTCGAACTGCTTGTCCTTCAGCCAGCGTGCTTTGACGCCCGGATGGTCGAAGCGCAGCTCCTTGGCGTCGTCGAGGTCGCGCCCCTGGATTTCGAGCGTCACCTTGCCGCCGGCCGCTCCGCCCAGCGGGAAGACGCGGTCGAGCCGGATGAGCGGCAGCTCGGCGCGGACCGGGTTCGCGAGGAGAAGTGCGATGAACGCCACGATGCACGAACGCATGACAGCCCCCAGTCCAAACATTGCTTCCGGTGGCATTTTACGGAAAATGAGCGTCGCCCCGCGTCCGTGCCGTTGACAGCGAGCAGAGCCATGATCTTTTTCATCCCAGGCGTGTTTTCGGAGGAGGTCCAGCGGATCGGGCCGTTCGTCTGCGTCTTGAAGCCGCCTCTTATGCTGCAACTGCGGCACACTGCCGTTTGCATGCTGGCGGGGCTCGTTGCGTGCGGGATGATCGTGGTTGCGGCGTCTCGGGAACACGCCGGCTTGCAGGCGGCGGCCATTCTGATGCCCGTCTGCACAGTCGTCGCGTTGATTGTCTTCGTGCCGCTTTGGCTGTTCACAGGCCGCGCGGCAAGCGGGCGGATCTTGATCGGCGTGAACGGCTTCGCGATCTACACGCCACGTCGCGGAGAAATGGTTGCTGTGTGGGACGAGGTGACGTTTTGCCGTGTGGAGACGCGGTCGCGTTCCGGCGACGTTCCGTTCATCGCGGCGTGCAACATCTCCTGCGTAACCCGGCGATGGCTGCGTGTCACCTGCGAGGAGTTCGAGCAGCTCGGCTTGCTGTGCGAAGCTATCGAAGAGGCATGCGGCGCGCCCGGCGCCCCGTTCATCCGCGCTTGACGCCTGCCTGCGCGGCAGGTATCTGCTACGATGACGCGATCCCAGCGAGGAGGAGTTGTCGATGAATGAAACGAAGGTCCGTGTCGTCTGTCCGCATGACTGTCCCGACACCTGCAGCATGGTCGTCACCGTGCGCGACGGTCAGGCGGTCGACCTGCGCGGCGACAAGGACCACTCGTTCACCGACGGCTTCCTGTGCCAGAAGGTCACGCGCTACCTGGAGCGGGTCTACCATCCGGGCCGCTTGCAGTTCCCGCTGATCCGCACGGGGCCGAAGGGGGCTGGCGAGTTCCGCCGCGCGAGCTGGGAGGAAGCCCTTGATTTGATCGTCCGCAAGTTCAAAGAAATCGCGGGGTCGCCCGACGGGCCGCAGGCGATCCTGCCGTACAGCTACGCCGGCACGATGGGGCTGCTGCAAGGGTCGAGCCTCGACCGCCGCTTCTTCCACCGCCT
Organism: Planctomycetia bacterium; assembly: GCA_043720335.1. Classification (GTDB taxonomy): domain Bacteria; phylum Planctomycetota; class Planctomycetia; order Gemmatales; family Gemmataceae; genus JAYSSW01. The sequence continues at coordinate 2,060 of JAYSSW010000130.1, read as the reverse complement.
GGGCGCGTCGCTGCTCGACCGCACCATCTGCGCCACCGCAGGGGCGGCGGGCTGCAACATCACGCTCGGCACCCGCGCCGTCATCGACCCCGACGCGGTGATCCATTCGCGCTACATCATCAACTGGGGCTCGAACACCAGCGTCACCAACATGCACCTGTGGGCGGTCATGCACCGCGCCCGCAAGGCCGGCGCGAAGATCGTCACCATCGACCCGTACCGCTGCAAGACGGCCGAGAAGAGCGACTGGTGGCTGCCGATCCGCCCCGGCACCGACGCCGCCCTCGCCCTCGGCATCATGCACGTCCTCTGGCGCGACGGCCTGCAGGACGACGACTATTTGTCGCGCTACTGCCTCGGCGCCGAAGAACTGAAAGCACGCGCGCTCAACGATTATGCTCCCGACCGCGTCGCCCACATCACCGGCATCGCCGAGGCCGACATCGAGAAGCTGGCCCGCGAGTTCGGCACCGTGAAGCCGTCCTTCATCCGCGTGAACTACGGCCTGCAGCGCCACGGCGGCGGCGGCATGGCGGTCCGCACCATCGTCTGCCTCCCCGCCGTCATCGGCTCGTGGCGGCTCCCCGGCGGCGGGGCGATGCTCAGCACCAGCAAGTCGTACCCCATCGACAACGCCGCCCTCGAACGCCCCGACCTGATCCCGCCCGGCACCCGCATGGTCAACATGACGCGGTTGGCCGAGGCGCTGCACGGCGAGCTGCCTGGCCCGAAGGTGCGGGCGATGTACGTCTACAACTCGAACCCAGCGGCAATTTGTCCCGACCAGTCGCGTGTGCTGGACGGGCTGCGCCGCGAGGATTTGTTCACCGTCGTCCACGAGCAGTTCCAGACCGACACCGCCGACCATGCCGACGTGGTCCTGCCGGCCACGACGCAACTGGAGCACTTCGACCTGCACACGAGCTACGGCCATTTCCATGTGCAGGTGAACCGCCCCGCGATCGCGCCGTTGGCCGAGGCGAAGTGCAACAACGACGTGTTTCGGCTGCTGGCCGAGCGCATGGGCTTCGAGCCGGAGCTGTTCACGATCACCGACGAGGAGCTGGCAAAACTCGCATTGGGTGAAGCGAACGACGAGTCGAAGCGCGGTCGGCTGCAAGGGATCAGCGTCGAGCGGCTGACGCGCGAAGGCCCGCTGCGGCTAAACCTGCCCGTTGACTACGCCCCGTTCGCCGAGGGAGGCTTCCCAACGCCGTCGGGAAAGTGCGAGCTGTACAGCCCGGCCCTGGCGAAGCAGGGACGCGACCCGCTGCCGACCTACACGCCGCCGCACGAGGATCCGCAGACGCGGCCCGACCTGGCCGCCCGCTTCCCGCTGACGATGCTGAGTCCGCCGGTGCCGCAGTTCCTGAACTCGACGTTCGTGAACGTCGATTCGCTGCGGAACCACTCGCCGGAGCCGACGGTCGAGATCCACCCCGACGACGCCGACCCGCGCGGCATCGCGTCGGGGGCGTGGGTGCGGATCTTCAACGACCGCGGCAGCTTCCAGGCGAAGGCGAGGGTGGGGCCGAGCGTGAAGCCGGGCGTTGTGGTCGCCCCCAGCGTCTGGTGGAACCGCTACACCCCCGACCGCGTCAACGGCAACACCACGACCAGCACCGCCCTCACCGACTTCGGCGGCGGCGCCACCTTCTTCGACAACCTCGTCGAAGTCGCCGTGGTGTGACCACTGAGCCCGAAGCGCCAGCGAGGAAGATTTGCAGCGACACAAGTGAACGGCCCGGCGACTCGCGCCGCGAGAGCCGCGGCTCGCTGTCGCGTCGGCGAACGGGACACGCCAAAATAGGCGTCGCCGCGCGGGACGGCCTCGCTCGCGCTTCGGGCTCAGAACGCGGCGGCAGCTTCTTCGAGTTCGCATCGACGGGACCACTGAGCCCGAAGCGCCAGCGAGGAAGATTTGCAGCGACACAAGTGAACGGCCCGGCGACTCGCGCCGCGCGAGCCGCAGCTCGCTGTCGCGTCGGCGAACGGGACACGCCAAAATAGGCGTCGCCGCGCGGGACGGCCTCGCTCGCGCTTCGGGCTCAGAACGCGGC
>JAYSSW010000129.1:0-2285 GCA_043720335.1 Planctomycetia bacterium | reverse complement strand
CCGACCGAGTGGACTAAGGCACGACCTGGGCGGACGCGACGAACTCGATGTCGCTGCTGGTCTTCATGTCGGTCTGCACGCGAATGGTGCGGCTGAGTTCGCCGGCCATCAGCGGCGTCAGCGTCACGGTCAGCACATGGACCGTCTTGCTCTCGTTGTTCGGCTCCTGCACGCGGATCTGGTCGTCCGCCCCGGTGACGCCGGTGATGCGGAACGGCTGGACGCCGCGGATGATGACCTTGCGGTCCGACTCGGTGCCGGCCTTCACCTGGCCCAGCGACACCATGTTCGGCGTGACGCTGAGCGAGGCTTCGATCTCAACCGTGACGGGGACGCGCAGCTTGGGGATGGCGGCGTTGTTGGTCTTCAGCCACACGTCGGTGTACCACTTGCCCGCAGGGGTGTCGGGGCGGACCTTGGCGTTGATCTCATAGGTCACTTCGCCGGTCTCGCGGCGGACTTCCTTGAGGGTCGCCTGGATGTAGTTGCTCTCGCTCTTGATCTCGGTCACCTGGGTCTGCACGTTGCCGAGGAAGGTGATCTGCACCTTGTTCTCGGGGGTGACGCCGCGCTTGACCTTGCCGAAGGCGATGTTCTCGGGGGCGAAGACGACGTCGTCGCGGCTGTTGGCCTGCACCCAGAGGCGTACCTCCTCGAAGCGGGGCTGGTCGAACTGCACGAAGATTGTGACCGTCTTCGAGTTGAAGAAGCGGCGCGTGTCCATCTGGGCGTAGATGGCGGTCTCCTCGCCGGAAGCGAGATCCTTCTTGAGGGCGCGGGCGTCGACGCAGCCGCACGAGACGCGGACGTTGCTGATGCGGACCGGCTTGCCGGTGTTGTTGACGATGCGGAACGGATGGGTGAGCTGCTGACCGCGCGGCACCGAACCGAAGTCCCGCGAGAGTTCGTCGAACATGCTGTCCGCCCAGGTCGAGGCGGACGCGGTGTTGGCGACTCCCAGAAGCACGATGCAGAGAAGGCTGGAACGCAACATGGTTTCTTTCCTGCTGAGAGTTTCGCGGGACGCGGGCGACGAAAGGCCAAGGTGGGAACGACGCACCCTCGCGAAGCACTCCATTCTATGTCGCGCAGACTTCCAACGGTCAACCGTCTGGCGCGGGATTTCATATCCACTTGTCAGATCGTCCAAGCTAGGAAACGCATCCCACTAATTTTCGCTAATCTGCCCACCCCCGCGCGTCGCCGGGTTTCAAAAGCCGAAGGATTTTCCGATTGGGAGCATCTTGCATGATCGGCGCCATTGGCAGAATGGGCGGAAAAACCACGCCGCGCTGCAAGTTTCGCTCAAGTTCCACGGGACCGCGCGTGCTGCATGCGCGGCCGTCAAGCTCCATGCGCGAGCACCGCGACGACGATCTTCGCAGGCCGATGCGGTCGCAGCGCTTTGGCCGCCTCGCTGGCGGTCGCCCCCGTGGTCAGCACGTCGTCGACGAGCAGAACGGTTCTGCCTTTCAAGGGAAGGGCCTCCTTCGCGTGGAACGCTTTCTTCACGTTGTCGCGCCGGGAAGCGCCGGACTGCTGGGCGGTCTGATGCGGCGTCGCGCGGCGCCGCTTCAGCCAGGAGGGCTTGCAGGGAACGTTCAACGCTTTCGCCAATCCGTCGGCGAGGATGGCGCTCTGGTTGAAGCCGCGCTGCCAGCGCCGTGTCCAGTGCAGCGGTATCGGGATGACCACGTCGGGCGCCAGCGTCCGCAGCCGGCTCCCCAGCGACGCGGCCCAGAGCGCCGCCATCGCCTCGGCCAAGTCCTCGCCGTTGGCGTGCTTCATGCGCAGCACGACTTCACGCAGCTCACCCTTGTACGGCCCCAGGCGGATCACCTCGTCGAAGCCGAACGATTCGCCCCGGCACTCCGGGCAGCCGCCCGCCAGCACGCTGTGCGGCCCGACCGTGCTGGAGCAGCGCGGACAGGTCGGGTGCGGATCGACCGTCAGGGCCTTCTCGCAAGCGTCGCAGAAGAGCGGCGTCTTGTCATGGGTCAACAAGCCGCACGCCCAGCAGTTGCTGGGGTAAAGCAGCTGCGTCAACCCGCTGACCAGCGTCTGCACGAAGCCTTGCGAGGGCATGGATGGAACTCCTTGCCATATAGCCCCCGGCTTGTTGGGGGTGACGCGCGACGCACGCCGAACGAAAGAGAAGTGATGAAAGCCCAGGGACAGCCGTCCCACGATCCGCTGCCCGCGCTCTACCGGTGGTCAGAGGGCGGGCGTGACGGCGCCGAGCGCCGCATCGGCCTGCCGGTTGCCGACCGCGCGACCGGCTCGCT
>JAYSSW010000128.1:0-4926 GCA_043720335.1 Planctomycetia bacterium | reverse complement strand
GAACGGCGACTCGCGCAGCGCGAGCCGCGACTCGCGCAGCGACTCGTTGCGCATCGTCGAACGGGAGAAGCTTCCCTTGCGACCGTCGCGCGGGGCGGCCTCGCTCGCGCTTCGGGCTCAGGCGACCGGCGACTCTCAAGGAACGGTCTTGTCCTTGTTCGTTGCCTTCCCGTGGCCCCGCCGCCCAGCGGCGGTCAAGGTTCGCTCGCCGCTCAGGCTCGGACGATCCATCCATTGGCGTGCAGGGCATAGCACGGGGGACCGGGGCATGCTCGAAGGCCGTGTCGCCCGTCAGTCGGCGACGGCGCTGCCGACGACGGGGATGCGGACGTAGCGTGGCGGGTTCGTCTGCAGCACCAGGACAACCGCGCTGCTTTCGGGCAGCGTGCCGGAGACGGCGCCGGGGGGGACGTCGAGGGTCAGCCACCAGCGCGCCCGTGTTTTCGTCGATTCCTTGTCGCTGCGCTGCAGCTTCACCTTGAGCGCGGGGGGGTAGCTGGACTCCACCACGAGCGGGGCCATGACCTCGGTCGAGAGGGGGATCTTGCGGACGAGGCCGTCGCGGGAGGAGAACGACTTGAGGACGATCTTGCCCTGCTCCTCGTCGCTGCCGACCTCGACGTCGCCGCGGACGCGGCCCAGGACGACGGGGCCTCGGCCGTCGGGGTAGACGGTCTCGCCGAAGATGACGGGGAGGGTGCGGGAGAAGGGGCCCTGGTCGAACTGCTTGCCGTCTTTCTGCTCGTGGACGGTGACGACGACGCGGAGGGCCGACTTCACCTTGGAGGGGATCTTCAGCGTGACGAGCTTCTGCTGCAGCTCCTGCATCTCGGCGGGCTTGAGGACGCGGGTCTCGACGACGAAGAGAGGGTCGGGGGCGGCTTCGCTGAGCTTGAGGAGATCGAGGGAGTCGCGGGTGGCGCTCCAGACGTCGAACTCGGCGCTGGCGTGGTCGCGGGAGCCGAGGACGCCGACGTGGGCCTTGTCGGGGATGTACATGATGGGGGGCGCCATGACGATGGGGACGTCGACGATGTCGATGCGTCGCTGGTCGAGCCGGCCTTCGGGCTGGGACCAGATCTTGAGGAGGAGGCGGAGCCTGGCGCCGGTCCCCTTGCGTCCGTCCCAGGCGATGCGGAGCAGGCCGTGGTCGCCGGGCTGGAGCTTGGCGCCCTTCTTCTTCTCGGTGTCGCGGGGCAGCTCCTGCCAGGCGGGTTCGGCGGCGAACTTCGTCTCGGTCTCCGGCGCGTCCTGCTGGTCCTTGACGAACTTCTCCCACTCGTCCTTGGGCAGCGTGCAGACCCACGCAAGGCTGCAGTCGCAGTTCCACTCGGCGACGCCGATCTCGGCGGGCTGGTCGCCGGTGACGCGGAAGGGGAACTCGTAGTGCCCCTTGTCGCCCTTCTCGAACTCGCGGATGTAAGGGCCTTGCGCGTCGGTGGACTTGCCGGGCTTCTCCCATTCCGCCATGGTGCGGACGAAGGAGACGACAGGCTTGGCGTCGGCGCCGTCGCCGGCGTGCTTCTTGGGGTCGGCGGGGGGCGTGGGGGTGCGCCAGTTGGGCATGTACTGCGTCATCCAGGCGATGGCGCCGATGGCGAGCATGAACAGGCCCAGGGGCAGGACGTAGCGGTTGAGGAGTTGTTGCCAGCGCATGGATGGTCCTTGGCACAGCGAGCAGGGGTCAGGGGTCAGGGGTCAGCAGAGACCGAATCTCACGTCGGGGAGCTGCATCCCACGGAAAGCCCAGGGCTGCTGCCCTGGGTATGCAAATCCCCAGGGCAGCAGCCCTGGGCTTTCGTCGGTTCACTTGTTCCGACAATCTGAAATCAGCGATCCGAAATCTGCAATCCCCCGTTCACGCCTTCTTCTGGTTGATCGTGTCGCGGAGCTTGGCGGCCTTCTCGTAGTCCTCGCTGGCGATGGCCTGCTTGAGCTGCTCGTGCAGGGTCGCCTTGATGTGGAACTTCTCGCGCAGGGCCTTGTCCTGCTCGCGGAGGTGCAGGACCATGCCGTTCTGGTCCATCTGCTCCTCGGCGTCGAACGAGGCGAAGAAAACCCGCATGCGCTCCAGGCCGGTGCGGATCTCGTCGATGGCCTGGTCGGGCTTGTCCTTCTCGAGCGCCTGGTCCGCCGCGGCGCAGACGCGCTGGTAGAGGACGAAGCCGCGGTACTGCTCGTGCGCTTGGGTGTAGTCGTCGCTGGGGGAGTGGCTCTTGACGAAGTCCATGAAGGCCAGGGTGTGGTCGGCGTCGCGGATGGCCTTGGCGTACTGCCTCAGCGCCAGCCAGCAGATGCGGCGGTGGTACATCTGGAAGAACTCGCGGTCGGCCTCCTGGCACTGCTCGTCGCTGAGGACGAAGGCGCTCTGCCCCTTGGAGGCGACGCGGGCCTGCTCCTGCAGGTACTCGTGGTAGGTGCGGTGCCCGTGCGGGCGCGTGCCGTCGGGCCGGCCGGTCGCTTCGAGCTGCAGGACGCCGAGGTCGACGCGCATCTGGATCACCTGCCTGCCGTCGCGCGCCTGCACCAGCCTGGCCTGCACCAGCCCCGGCTTGTGCTCCCAGCCCTGCAGGACCGCGTCGATGTCTTGGTTCATATACGTTCTCCTTCCCGCGAAGGATCGTTCCGGGACGGGTTTGTTCCGCCCACGCAGCCGAGGGCCTGCGCGACGGCGGTCGGGTTTCCTCCTTCCATGATAACGAGACGGGGCGAAGGGTGACAATCACCCCCGCCCCCGCGCTGCGAGAGTTTCATGAAAAAAAGAACGAGATTCAGGGGGAATTGACTGGCGTCCCCCGCCGTGATTGCAGTAGAATTGTGAAAAGTGGATGGATCCTCGCCCAACTTGCAGCTTGGCTGGAGAACCGATGACAACCCCGTTTCGCTTGAAAGTGGTGCAGGGGAAGCCGCGTGGGCAGTTCCTCGACTTCCCCCAGGGGGAGTTCGTCTTCGGGCGCGGCCCGGAATGCCACGTCCGCCCCAACAGCGAACTCGTCAGCCGCCAGCACTGCCTGCTCCGCGTCGGCAACGGCGCCGCCCTGCTCCGCGACCTCGGCAGCACCAACGGCACCCTCGTCAACGGCTGCCGCGTCATCACCGAACGCATCCTCGTCGACGGCGACATCCTCCAGGTCGGCCCCCTCGTCCTCCAGGTCGTCCTCGAAACCGAAGCCGTCGAGCTGCCCTCCGTCGGCGACACCTCGCTCTGCGACACGCTGCTCATCGGCCCCAACGAGACCGTCGCCCCCTCCACCCGCGAATTCCGCCTCCCCGACGACGAGGCTTGAACGCTGCCGCCGCCGTTTAGCCGCGACGCGCAGCGGAGCGCGGACACGACTCACGACCGCATCGCCGCGCGTCACCCGCGCTCCGCTGCGCGTCGCAGCTAAACTCGCGCGCCGCGTGCCCCCTCCCCGCATAAGATGAAGAGTTGCCTCCACTCCCTGGGAACTCCGAGCGTCTTTCATGGCCCATCGCAAGCTGCGCAACAAGAATGAAGTCTTCGGCGAAATGGTCGGCATGCTGGTGAAGAAGCTGCAGCCCCCTTTCGGCATCGTCATGGGGTCCCCCCTCGAAGCCGCCGAGCTGGCTGGCCGACTGCCGGGCGACGACTGCGTCTGCTACCAGATGGATCTCTTCCAAGCGGAGAGGCTGCGCTCCGAACTCGCGCTGCGCGAACTCGGCGCCACGGTCCACGTCGGCGCCGACCTGTGGGACCTGCCCACGCCCGTGCAGACGCTCCTCTACCCCGTCCCCTACGGCGGCGAACGGGCGCTGAAACTCGACCTCGTCGAGCAGGCCTTCCACGCCCTGAACCCGCACGGCACCTTCATCGTCCTGTCCCCCTACGACCGCGACCAGTTTTTCCCGCAGCTGCTCAAGAAGGTGTTCGGCAAGGTCCACGCCCCGATGACCGGCGAGAACGCCCTCTTCTGGTGCACCCGCGACGGCGACAAGAAACGCCGACGCCACGAGGTCGAGTTCCAGGTCCGCGTCGACGAGAGCACGTCGTACCGCTTCCTGTCGCGGCCCGGCGTCTTCTCCTACGGCCACTTCGACGACGGCGCCCGGGCGCTCGTCGACGTGATGGAGGTCGAGCCGGGCCAGCGCGTCTGCGACCTGGGCTGCGGCATCGGCACCAACGGCGTCCTCGCCGCCCGCCTCGCCGGGCCGGAGGGAAGCGTCACGTTCGTCGACAGCAGCCTGCGCGCGATCGCCCTCGCCGAGATCAACGCCCGCGCCCTCGGCGTGACGAACTTCCAGACGCACGCCACCAGCACCGTGTCGGGCCTCGACGAAGGGACGTACGACGTGGTGTTGGCCAACCCGCCGTACTTCGCCCACAAGACCATCGCCGACCTGTTCATCACCCGGGGCCGAGCGCTGCTGCGCGAAGGCGGGCTGTTCTTCCTGGTCAGCAAGCAGGTCGACGCCGTCTACCCGATGATCCAGGCCGCCTTCGGCGAACCGGAGCTGTTCGAGCACCGCGGCTACATCCTGTTCAAATGCCGGAAGGCGTGACGGCCTGGCCTGAATCCCTCCGGCGCGAGGCGCCCAAGCCCGAAGCGCCAGCGAAGCCGCACCGCGCAGGGCGGCCTCGCTCGCTGACAATGTCGCTGGAAAAAGACGCTGCTCGCGTTGCGGGCGGTGCTATGATTGCGTCTCCGACACGACACGCTCCCAATTTCACGAGGTTCTTCCGATGCGTCTTCAGTCTGTACTGGCCATCGCCCTGGTCGTCGCCAGCGCCAACGTCGCGCTCGCTCAGGACAACAAGGCCTTCACCGGATCGTGGTCAGGCAAGTGGACCAACTCCAACGGCAAGAGCGGCACCTGCGACCTCAAGCTCTCCGTCGACGGCGACGGCGGCTTCAAGGGCGTCTGGGACGACGTCAAAGTCGCCGGCAAACGCGCCGCCAAGTGGTG
>JAYSSW010000127.1:0-4934 GCA_043720335.1 Planctomycetia bacterium | reverse complement strand
TCAGCGCGGGGTGCCAGCAGTAGCTCGGGATGAACACGCCGCCGCGCTCCGCCGCCTGCACCGCGTTCAGCTTGTCGTCGCCGATGTCCACCGGCTTGTCGTTGACGTAGACCACCGCCATCGAGAAATCCTCAAGACCACCGTCAGTTCTTCAGCTTTTCATCAACGCGGGAACCGAAACGTCCTCGTCGATCTCGTCCCAGTGGATGCCCAGGCCTCCACCAACCAGTCGCCAATTCCGTCGCTGGGCTTCGCTGGCATCGCGAAGTTTTGGGAGCGCATCCAATGGCGCTACTATCAACCGGCCATCCATCAACTCGACTCGCAGATGCTTCTCCGTGATTTCGACTCCCACAGCGATGATGGAACGCTCAACCATTGCTCTACCTTGCGCGGTCAAGAATGAACCATCGACGAATAACACTAACTCTGAGCGCAAGCGAGGGGATACCTTGACGACACGCGGAATGATAATATTCGCCAACTCGGTTCGCTGCGATCCCCTCGCTTCAGGGTTAGTGTGGCGCGGGACGGTCTTATTCTCGACCGCAAAGAGTACATGTTCCGTCATGGGATCAACCCGGCGGTTTTCAGCTCAGCGGGAAGAACCATCTCGACCGAGCCGTCGAACCGCACGGCGAGGTGGCCGGGGCCTTCCTGCTCCCACTCGAAGGCGACAATGGTCGGCCCCTGGATCGGGCCTTTCACGTTGACCCGGTAGGTGCCGTCTTTCAGCGCGGTGTAGATCGGCCCGGCGGTGCGGCAGTACTCGGCGAAGTCCTGGGCGCTGCGGGGGGCCTTGTTGAACTCCAGGTAGTTCTGGTTGTAGAAGAGGCCGATGTTCTTCAGGTCGTTCATGCGTTCGGTGGCGGCGGCCCGCGCCCGGATGGTGCCCGCGAGCGATTTCGGCGGCGCCTTCACAGGAGGCTGGTTCACCGGCGGCTGCCCGACCGGCGGCTGCCCCACGGGGGGCTGCGTGCCGGGGTTCTTGTCCGGCGGGTTGCCCTTGGCGACCTGCAGCGGCTGCTGCACCTTCGGCGGCTCCTGCTGGCCGCAGCCCGCAGCCACCAGCAGCATTCCCAGCATCGGAAGCAAACCGATCTTGATCATCGTCGTCTCCCTTGGGTCGCCTCGTCCGTTCCGCCCTAGCTCACGCAACACCCGCCGCCAACTCTTGATCCGGTCAATGCGCTCCGACCAGGGCCAGCGACACCGTCGTCTTCTTGCCGCTGCGGATGTAGCCCACCAGTTCGTCGCGGTACTTGGCGATGGCGTTCTTGACCGGCCAGCCCGCGCCGTCGGCCAGGCCGCAGATCGTGGTGCCCGGCATGATGCCGATGCTCTTCGCGACTTCGTCGAGGATGTCGATGTCCTCCGCCCGCCCCAACCCGCGGCGGATGCGGTCGAGCATCTTCATCATCCAGCCGGTCCCCTCGCGGCACGGCGTGCACTGGCCGCACGACTCGTGGGCGAAGAAGCGGCAGATATTGTACAGGACGTCGACGATGCTGGTCGTGTCGTCGAAGATCGTGACCGCCGCCGTCCCCAGGCCGAGGCAGCCGACGCGGCCGGGGCCGTTGAAGTCGAGCGGCGTGTCGAACTCCTTCTCGGACATGATGCCCATGCTGATGCCGCCGGGGATGCAGCCCTTGGCGCGGCGGCCCTTCCAGACGCCGCCGCCGTGACGCTCGACCAATTCGCGCACGGTGACGCCGAGAGGCAGTTCGACGCAGCACGGCGTGTTGACGTGGCCGCTGATGCAGTAGAGCTTGGGGCCGTAGCTGCCAGCGTCGCGCGGGTTCTTCGGGTCGGCCGGCACGCCGATCGACTTGAACCAGTCGACGCCCCGGTTGATGATGTGAGGCAGGCAGGCGAGCGTTTCGATGTTGTTGACGACGGTCGGCTTGCGGAACGCCCCTTCGATGGCGGGGAAGGGGGGCTTGATGCGCGGCCAGCCGCGCTTGCCTTCGAGGCTTTCGATCAGCCCGGTCTCCTCGCCGCAGATGTAGGCGCCGGCCCCGCGATGCAGGTACACGTCGAGGGAGAAGTCCTTCCCCTGGATGTTCCTGCCGAGCAGGTTGGCCGCGTACAGTTCGTCGATGGCGCGCTGGAGGTTGCGGTAGGCGGGGCCGTACTCGTAGCGGAGGTAGAGGTAGGCCGTGCTGGCGCGGGTGGCGTAGCAGGCGAGCAGGATGCCTTCGAGAACCTGGTGCGGATCCTGTTCCATCAGGATGCGGTTGTTGAACGTGCAGGGTTCGCTCTCGTCGGCGTTGACGCAGAGATAGATCGGCCCCGGATGATCTTTGGGCAGGAACGTCCACTTGAGGCCGCAGGGGAAGCCCGCGCCGCCGCGCCCGCGCAGGCCGGAGTTCTTGACGGTGTCCACGACCTGGGCGGGCGACATCTCGCCGAGCGCCTTGGCGAGCGCGGAGTAGCCGCCGTCGGCGCGGTAGGCGTCGAGCCAGGGGCTTGCCTTGGCGTTGACGCGTTTCAGGAGGACGGGTTCGAACTCTGGCATTGCTCAACGTTCCTTGGCATGTTCAAAACGGCACGTATTCAACCTGGTCAATCCATTCCTCGGCTTGCGAGGCTAAGGCGATCTGCATCAGCGATTCAGCGATCTCCCTCAAAGAAAACGCGGTCCGCAGGATGAATACTCCCCAGGTGTGGCCCCCGGCTTCAAGATGATCCACAGCGTGGGCCGCCATGGTGGAGTGGTCGTTCGTCACAATGGCAAACCCGTTGACCTCGCACCATTTCAGCAGCTCAGGATCGGGAGTTCCGGTCACGGGCACGTCAAGACCTCCAATCCTGACCATGACGATCTCAGGATGGTGCTGTTGGATCGCCGATCTCAGGCGATCCGCGACATGCTCATCGAGCAGATACTTGACCTCGCTCATGTGACCATCGGAGCTGCGGGCGTTTGGGCTTCTGCGGGTGCCAGGATCGAAGCACGTTTCTCGGCGAGCCGTTGCTTCAAGCGACGAACCGCCTCCGACTCTCCCTGCTTGTCATGCTCCTTCTCGAACTGCGATCCGATTTCCTCAGTTCGCTTCAGGTAGGCTTCGATCTTTTCGCGGTTGGCCTGGTAGTAGAGGATCGTGGCGTAGATCTTCTCCAGGCTCAGGGTCGGCAGCACGTCGCGCTGGATCGTTTCAGGGCTGAATCCCTCCTTGTAGTATTCGAGCACATGCTCGATGCTGATCCGGTGTCCCTTCACGCGGATCCGCTCGACAGGGCCGAACTTCGTCTCGATCATTTCCGAATCAAAATAGTCTTCCAGTTGCATGGCTTGCTCCTTCGCGGAATCCGCCTGCATCATTGCAGTTCGCGGACCAGCGCGTCGGCTTTCTCGTTCGTGACGTTCAAGCGGTGCTCGTCGTTCACCATCACCGCCGGGGCGCCTTCGCAGGCGCCGATGCACTCGGCGAACTCGAGGGTGATCTTGCCGTCGCTCGTGGTGCCGCCGGGCTGGACGTGGAGCTTGTCGCACAGGTGGTCGAGCAGTTCCTCGCCTCCGCGGAGCGAGCAAGCCAGGCTGCGGCAGACCCACAGGCGCGTCTTGCCGAGCGGGGCGTTCTCCTCGCGGAAGAACTGGTAGAACGTCATCGTGTCGTGGACCTGGGCCGGGCTGAGGTCGAGAATCTCGGCGATCTCGCGGATCGCCTCGTTCGACACGCAGCGCATCTCGTCGTGCACGAGGTGCAGCGCCGGCAGCGTCACCGCCTGCTTGCTGGGGTAGCGGGGCAGGTACGCCTCGATCTTGCTTCTCAGGTCCTGGCTCAGAACGCCCATGCCCGTTTCCCTTCGGCCTGTGAATCGCTGGCGACTCACCGGCGTGCCCTTAGCGGTCGAGTTCGGCCGCGATGATGTTCAAGCTCCCCAGCACGGCGACCACGTCGCTCAGCGTGTGCCCTTCCATGAGCTGCGGGAAGACGGCGAAGTGGATGAACGAAGGTGGCCGGGTGCGGGCGCGGTAGGCGCTGCCGTTGCCGTCGCTGACGATGTAGAAGCCCAGCTCGCCGTTGGGGGACTCGATGGCGCCGTAGACCTCGTCCACCGGCGGCGTCCACTGCCGGTTCGGCATCACCAGCTCGAAGTGCTGGATCAGGCTCTCGATGCTGCGGTAGACCGACATCTGGTCGGGCAAGACCGCCTTGCTGTTGGCGTCGACGTTCACCGCGCCGGTCGGCAGGTTCTCGACGGCCGCTTCGATGATCTTCAAGCTTTCGCGCATCTCCTCCATGCGGACAAGGTAGCGCGCGTAGCAGTCGCCGTCCTGGGCGCAGATCACCTGGAACGAATCTTTCAGGTCGCCATAGGCGAGGTACGGCTCGTCCTTGCGGAGATCGCGGACGACGCCACTGGCCCTGGCGATCGGCCCGGTGCAACTTGTCGCGATGGCGGCTTCCTTCGACAGCACGCCGACGCCGCGTGTGCGGTCGAGGAAGATGCGGTTGCGGTTGAGCAGCCGGCACATGTCGGCCTGGATCTTCGGGAACGTCTTGACGAAGTTGCGCACCTTGCGGATGAACTCGTCGGTGACGTCGAAGAGCAGCCCGCCAACTCGCGTGTAACTGGGATGGAAGCGCTGGCCCGACATTGTTTCGTAGATGTCGTAGATCATCTCGCGCTGCTGGAAGCCGTAGAGGAACGCAGTGAAGGCGCCGAGGTCGAGCGCCGCCGCCCCGGTGCAGAGCAGATGGTCGCTGATGCGGGCGAGTTCATTGAGGATCGTGCGGATGTACTTGCAGCGCGGCGTCAGCTCCAGGCCGATCAGCTTCTCGACGACGTGGTGCCAGGCGATCTCGTTGGCGATCGGCGAGATGTAATTCATCCGGTCGACGATGGTCACATACTGGTTGAAGTCGAGATCCTCGCCGAGCTTCTCGAATCCGCTGTGCAGATAGCCGATATCCGGCACCGCTTTG
>JAYSSW010000126.1:0-4935 GCA_043720335.1 Planctomycetia bacterium | reverse complement strand
GGCCTACCTCGTCGCCAATCCGGGCAACCGCGTCGACTGGAACCAGATCAACATCGGCAACCTCGGCCACCGCCTCGTCGAGCAGAACCAGGCCCAGTACCTCGGCGCCAAGGTCGCCAGCTGGGACATGGAGCTGAAACCGCGCCCCGCCCATGTCGACGACCGCGTCACCATCACCACGCCGCTGCAGAAGCCCGGCGCCTACCTGCTCACCGCCCAGATGGCCGACGGCAACCTCAGCCGCGTCATCGTCTGGGTCGCCGACACGATCATCCTCAAGAAGCAGCTCGACAACCAGATCATGTACTTCGTCGCCGACGCCGCCACCGGGCGCCCGGTGGAGAAGGCGGCCGTCGAGTTCTTCGGCTGGCGCCAGGTCCAGGTAGCGCCGAACGTCAACCAGCACCGCGTCGAGACGCAGGCGTTCAACGAAAAGACCAACGCCGACGGGCAGGTCTTCCTCAACAAGCAGTTCGACCAGAACTTCCAGTGGCTCGTCGTCGCCAGTAAGCCGAAAACGGGCGCCGACCGCGACGACCGCTTCGCCTACATGGGCTTCACCGGGCACTGGTTCAACCGCCAGCACGACCCCGAGTACAACGCCACCCGCGCCTTCGTCATCACCGACCGCCCGGTGTACCGGCCTGAGCAGATCGTGAACTTCAAGGCGTGGATCGAGCACTCGAAGTACGACATGCAGGACAACAGCGCCTTCGCCGGCCAGACGTTCCGCGTCGAGATCCACAACCCCAAGGGGGAGAAGATCGTTGACAAGGACCATGTGGCCGACGAGGTCGGCGGGCTGTGGGGCGAGACGCTGCTGCCACGCGGGGCGACGCTGGGCGTGTACCAGGTCGTCGTCAAGCAGGGGCTGGTCCAGCACGGCAACCTGGCGTTCCGGGTGGAGGAGTACAAGAAGCCCGAGTTCGACGTGAAGATCGCCGCCCCGACGGAGCCGGTGAAGCTGGGCGACACGATCGAGGTGAAGATCGAGTCGCGCTACTACTTCGGCGCACCTGTTGCCAAGGGGACGGTGAAGTACAAGGTGATGCGCACCAGCCACAGCAGCCAGTGGTTCCCCGCAGGCCGCTGGGACTGGATGTACGGGACCGGCTACGGCTGGCTCTCCAACGACTACGACTGGTACCCCGGCTTCGGCGAATGGGGCTGCCGCCGCCCCTCCCCGTGGTGGTGGCACCGCCAGCCCGAACGCCCGGAGATTGTGCTGGAAAGCGAAGTCCCCGTCGGCGCCGACGGCGTCGTCAAGATCGCCATCGACACCAAGGCCGCGCTCGAGATGCACGGCAACCAGGACCACCAGTACTCCATCACGGCCGAGGTCGTTGACGAGTCGCGGCGCACCATCGTCGGGACCGGCACCGTGCTGGTTTCGCGCAAGCCGTTCATGGTCTACTCGTGGGTCGACCGGGGCCACTACCGCGCCGGCGACACGATCCACGCCAGCTTCAACGCCCAGACCCTCGACCGCAAGCCGGTGCAGGGGAAGGGCGAACTGACGCTGTTCCAGGTCACCTACAACGACAAGAACGAGCCGGTCGAGAAGGCGGTCGAGACGTGGAAGATCGACACCACCGCCCAGGGCCGCGCCGAGCAGCAGATCAAGGCGGCCAAGGCGGGGCAGTTCCGCCTGTCGTACAAGGTGACCGACGCCAAGAACAACACCATCGAAGGCGGCTACGTCTTCCTCGTCCGAGGCGACAACTTCACCGCCCGCGACTTCCGCTTCAACGACATCGAGCTGGTCGCCGACCGCAAGGAGTACGCCCCCGGCGACAAGGTGAAGCTCGCGATCAACACCAACCAGGCCGACAGCACGGTGCTGCTGTTCGCCCGCCCGACGAACGGCGTGTATCTCGCTCCGAAGGTGCTGCGCTTGCAGGGCAAGAGTGTTGTTGAGGAGATCGCGGTCGCCCAGCGCGACATGCCGAACTTCTTCATCGAAGCGGTGACGATCAGCGGAGGCCGCATCCACAGCGAGACGCGCGAGGTGATCGTGCCGCCGGAGAAGCGGATCTTGAACATCGCGGTCGAGCCGTCGCAGCCGGAGTACAAGCCGGGCCAGAAGGCGACGGTGAAAGTGAAGATCACGGACCAGAACGGCAAGCCATTCCAGGGCTCGACGACGGTGAGCATCTACGACAAGAGTGTGGAATACATCTCCGGCGGGTCGAACGTGCCGGAGATCAAGGAGTTCTTCTGGAAGTGGCGCCGCAGCCACTCGTCGTCGATCGAGTCGAGCCTGTCGCACGGGTTCGGCAACCTCGTCCGCAGCAACGAGCGCGGCATGAGCAACCTCGGCCGCTTCGGCGCCACCGTCGTCGAGGAGCTGGGGAAGACATTCAAGGGACGCGTCGAGGCGAAGAGGCTGGAGGAAGCCGAGTACGGCGCAGCGGTGCCGGGCAGGTTGAACGAATTGCGCGCGGACCGCAACGGCGTCGAGCGGCAGCAGGACGGCCAGAACCGCCGGCAGAACGCCGACGCCAAGGCCGATCCCGCTGGCGACCCCGCAGCCGGGCCGGAACCGACGGTGCGGCGCAACTTCGCCGACACCGCGTTCTGGAAGGCGACGCTCAACACCGACGCCAGCGGCGTGGCCGAGGTCGCGCTGACGATGCCGGAGAACCTGACCGCCTGGAAGATCCGCGTCTGGGCGATGGGGCAGGGGACTCGCGTCGGCCAGGCCGAGGCGGAGGTCGTCACCAAGAAGGACCTCATCGTCCGCCTCCAGGCGCCGCGCTTCTTCACGCAGAAAGACGAGGTCGTCCTGTCGGCCAACGTCCACAACTACCTGAAGGCCGAGAAGAACGTCCGCGTCGTCCTCGAACACGACGGCGGCACGCTGTCGTCGCTCGACCCGCTCGTCCGCGAAGTTAAAATCGCGGCCGGCGGCGAGCAGCGCGTCGACTGGCGCGTCAAGGTCGTCAACGAAGGCGAAGCGATCATCCGCATGAAGGCGATCAGCGACGTGGACGGCGACGCGGTCGAGATGCGCTTCCCGTGCTTCGTCCACGGCATGTCGAAGATGGAGTCGTTCAGCGGCGTCATCCGCCCCGACAAGGACGCCGGCACGGTGTCGTTCAACGTGCCGGTCGAGCGCCGCATCGCCGACACGGTGCTGGAGGTGCGCTACTCGCCGAGCCTGGCCGCCGCGCTGGTCGACGCGCTGCCGTACCTCAACGACTACCCGTACGGCTGCACCGAGCAGACGCTGAACCGCTTCCTGCCGACGGTGATGACGCAGCGCATCTTGCAGGGCATGAAGCTCGACTTGAAGGAGATCCAGAAGCACCGCACGAACCTCAACGCCCAGGAGATCGGCGACGACCGCCAGCGCATCAAGGGCTGGCAGAAGGGCAACCGCAACCCGGTCTTCGACGAGGCCGAGGTCGTCCGCATGTCCGAAGCCGGCGTCAAGGCGCTCGCCGCCATGCAGCTCGGCGACGGCGGCTGGGGCTGGTTCTCCGGCTTCGGCGAACGCTCCTACCCGCACACCACCGCCGTCGTGGTCCACGGCCTGCAGCTCGCCAAGCAGAACGACGTCGCCCTGCCCGCAGGCATGCTCGAACGGGGCGTCGATTGGCTGAAGGGGCACCAGGCGGAGCAGGTCCGCCGCCTGCAGAACTGGCCGACGAAGACCGAGCCGTACAAGCCGCACGCCGACAACGTCGACGCGTTCGTGTACATGGTCCTTGTCGATGGGGGCGTGCAGAACGCGGAGATGCGCGACTTCCTCTACCGCGACCGGGTGGAGCTGTCGGTCTACGCCAAGGCGATGTTCGGCCTGACGCTGCACAAGAACCAGGAAGTTGAGAAACTGGCGATGATCCTCAAGAACATCGAGCAGTTCGTCGTGGTCGACGACGAGAACCAGACCGCCCACCTGCACATGCCCGAAAGCAACCAGTGGTGGAACTGGCACGGCAGCGAGGTCGAGTCGAACGCCTACTACCTCAAGCTGCTCGCCTGGACCAGCCCGCGCGACGTGAAGGCGTCCGGCCTGGTCAAGTACCTGCTCAACAACCGCCGGCACGCGACCTACTGGAACAGCACGCGCGACACCGCCATCTGCATCGAGGCGATGGCCGACTACCTGAAAGCGAGCGGCGAGGACCGCCCCGACATGACGGTCGAGATCTGGCTCGACGGCAGGAAGCACAAGGAGGAGAAGATCACCACCGCCAACCTCTTCACCTTCGACAACAAACTGGTGCTGGTCGGCGACGCCGTCAAGTCGGGCAAGCACACGCTCGAAGTGAAGCGCAAGGGTAGCGGCCCGGTCTACTTCAACGCCTACCTCACCAACTTCACGCTGGAGGACTTCATCACCCGCGCCGGCCTGGAGATCCGCGTCAACCGCAAGGTCTACAAGCTCACCCGCGTCGAGGAGAAGATCAAGACGCCCGGCTCGCGCGGCCAGGTGCTCGGCCAGGCGGTCGAGAAGTACACGCGCACCGAGCTGGCCAACCTCGCCGAGCTCAGGAGCGGCGACCTCGTCGAAGTCGAACTCGAGATCGAGAGCAAGAACGACTACGAGTACGTCTGCTTCGAGGACCCCAAGGCCGCCGGCTTCGAGCCGATGCTGGTCCGCAGCGGCCACGTCCCCAACTCGATGGGCGCCTACATGGAGCTGCGCGACGAGAAGACGGCGTTCTTCGTCCGCCATCTCGCCCGCGGCCGGCACAGCCTCAGCTACCGCCTGCGCGCCGAGATCCCCGGCAACTTCAGCGCCATGCCGACGCGGGCCTTCGCGATGTACGCCCCGGAACTGCGGGGCAACTCCGACGAGATCCGCCTGCGCGTGCGCGACTGAGGCGATGAAAGGGCTGCGACCGCTACTTCTTGTGCTTCATCAAGCCCGCCGTCGTTAGACGGCGCGGGTCGGCATTTCGACCCGCGCCGTCTAGCGACAGCGGG
>JAYSSW010000125.1:0-2296 GCA_043720335.1 Planctomycetia bacterium | reverse complement strand
TACCAGGCCAACTGCGCCATGAGCCTGGCGAAGACGCTCGGACAGAAGCCGCGCGACCTGGCCCAGACCGTCGCCGACCGCATCGAGCTCGGCGACCTGCTCGACAAGCCCGAAGTCGCCGGCCCCGGCATCATCAACCTCAAGATCAAAGACTCCTGGCTCGCCGCCGCCACGCGCTCCCTCGCCGGTGACGAGCGCCTCGGCGTCGCCGTCGCCGCGCAGCCGAAGCGGTACGTCATCGACTACAGCTCGCCGAACGTCGCCAAGCCGCTGCACGTCGGCCATCTGCGCAGCACGATCATCGGCGACGCCCTCGCTCGGCTCCTCCGCTTCCTCGGCCACTCCGTCGTCACCGACAACCACCTCGGCGACTGGGGCACTCAGTTCGGCATCCTGCTCTACGGCTACAAAAACCTCCTCGACACCGCCGCCTACCAGAAAGATACGCTGCGCGAATTGGCCCGCATCTATGTCGAGGTGCGGCGACTCATGCAACAGGAAGGGGGCGACGACGAGGAGGAAGCCAGCAACCCGATCGCCGACGCCTGCCGCGCCGAGACCGCGAAGCTGCACCACAGCGACGCCGAGAACAATCGGCTCTGGCAGGAGTTCATGCCGCACTGCCTCGCGGAGATCCAGCAGGTCTACGACCGGCTCGGCATCCTGTCGTTCGACCACGTCCACGGCGAGAGCTTCTACAACCCGATGCTCCCCGCCGTCGTGCAGGATCTCGAAACGAAGGGACTCGCCGTGCGGAGCAAGGGCGCCCTTGCCATTTTCTTCGGCGAGAAGGATCCCCCAGCACTGGTTCAGAAAACCGACGGAGCCTTCACGTACACGACGACCGACCTGGCGACGATCCAGTATCGGCTGGTGCATTTCCATCCCGACGCGATCCTCTATGTCGTCGATTTCCGCCAGTCGCACCACTTCAAGCAACTGTTCGCCGCCGCTCGTCGCTGGGGCGTCGACAAGGTCGAGCTGTCGCACATCAGCTTCGGCTCCGTGCTGGGCAAGGACGGCAAGCCGATCTCCACCCGCAAGGGCGACGGCACCGAACTGATCGACCTCATCAACCAGGCGGTGAAGCTCGGCCTGTCCCGCTACGAGGAAACGCACGCGGACCGCAAGGCCCAGGGGCACGACGTGCCCGACCTCACCGACGAGGTGAAAGCGGAGATCGCGCAGGCGATCGGCATCGGCGCGGTGAAGTACGCCGACCTGAGCCAGCACCGCACGAGCGACTACAAGTTCGACTACGACAAGATGCTGGCGACCGAAGGGAACACGGCCGCGTACATGCAGTACGCCTACGCCCGCAATCGCAGCATCTTCCGCAAGGACGAAACCGACCCGGCGGCTTTGCGAAAAGACCCGCCAGCGGTGCAGGTGGAGTCGCCGCACGAGCGGGCGCTGGTGATGCAGATCCTGCGGCTGGAGGAAGCGCTGCTGCTGGCGGCGGCCGACTATCAGCCGAGCGGCGTGACGGCGTACCTGTGGGATTTGGCCAAGACGTACAGCGGCTTCTTCCAGAACTGCCCCGTGCTGAAGGCCGAGACGCCGGAGTTGAAGCGGAGCCGCCTGCTGCTGTGCGACCTGACCGCCCGCGTGCTGCAGAAGTGCCTGCACCTGCTCGGCATCCAGACGGTCGAGCGCATGTGACGCGCCGCCATATAGCCCCCGGCTCGCCGGGGGTGCGACGCAAAGCCGATCCGCATCCGTCGGACCGGCAAGGACCGCGCAACATGGTGGCCGATCATGTCGTAGTCATCGGGCGTGAGTCGTCCCGCACCCCTGGCAAGCCAGGGGCTATATGGCGGTGATCGCCACAAGTCGCACCGGATCGGGTTCGTGCTGCTCCTCGACGGAGCAGCTCTTGCAGGGCAACTCGAATGAACGCACATCGAAAAAACGAGACAGCGTTACCTATCAAACCATTCGACATCAGGAAAAGACTCGCCAGATTCAGTGAAGTAGCGCACGATTTTCAGAACCAACTCTCGATCATTGCAAAGCCTGTTTTCCTCGACACGACTTCCTTGGTCACTCTCCCAAATCTCAACAATTTTTGTGCTTCGCGAGTGATCGCGGAAATAGAGATAATAGCCGTTGCGAAAAATGGTCAGGAAGAATTCTCCACGACCTCCCATGACATTGAGGGCGAGTTCAGGTTCGTGCCCTTCGACATGGATGCCAATATTACGACGGCTCGAATGATAATCAATATGATTTTCTCAAAATGCCAGAAAATTCTGGACATTCAGACCAATTTATTGATTATCATTCGAGCCGTGGT
>JAYSSW010000124.1:0-2300 GCA_043720335.1 Planctomycetia bacterium | reverse complement strand
GCGTTCGGCGCCGAGGTGTCGCTGGGGACCGCCCTGGGCGCGACGCTGCCGCCCGGCAAGGACCGCGTCGTCGAACTGGTCGTCAACGGCCAGGTCGTCGACAAGCGGACCGTGCAGGCCGACGACGCGACGCACGATCTGACGTTCGAGATCGCGCTCGAGAAGAGCAGCTGGGTCGCGCTGCGGCACTTCCCGCAGATGCACACCAACCCGGTCGACGTGATCGTCGTCGGCGAGCCGATCCGCGCGTCGCGCCGCAGCGCCCTGTGGTGCCTGGCGACCATCGAGCAGCTCTGGCGCGTGCGTGAAACCGCGATCATCCCCGCCGAGCGCGACGAAGCACGCCGCACGTTCGAGACGGCCATCGAGCGCTACCGCAAGATCGCCGCCGAATCGCCGCCGGGGAGCTAAAGGAGATTGGAACCACGAAGGAGTACGAAGGAACACGAAGCAAAGGCAGGGAAGTCGAAGTGGCGAAAGCCCAGGGCTGCTGCCCTGGGTATGCAAGTCCCCAGGGCAGCAGCCCTGGGCTTTCAAATCATATTTCACCACCCGCTCTGCGTGTCGGCGTCGAGCAGGGTACGGACGGCGTGCCAGCGCTCCGGCGGGATGCGGACGCGGATCGCGGTCAACAGGTGGGTGATGCCGACGAGGTAGACCGATGCGCGGATGGAGACGCCAGCCGAATCGCGGAAGACGAACCAGCGGTTCAGCGATGAGTACGACACCCGGCTCACGTCGTCCCAGCGGATCGTGCGGCGGCGCAGCCACGGGGAATCGAAGACCAGCGAGTCCGCCGTGAGATGCAGCGACACCTTGTCCGTCTCGATCAGCAGCAAGCCGCCCAGGATCGACAGCAGCGTCAGCGATCCGCCCGCGATGAGCAGCGGCCTCAGCGATCCCCAGACAAGGTTCGCCATCATCGCGGCCATCAGGATCGGGATCGCCATCGCGATTACCAGGGCGAACCAGCGCAGCGCCCATGAGTAGCGCAGCGTCAACACGTCGTCGCCCGGCGGTGGGCTGGGGCGACGGCGGAGCAGAAGCCCCAGCCACAGCAGAGCGAACAGGCACGCGATGCCGAAAAAGACCCAGCGGACGATTTCGGGCAGCATGATGTTCCTTCAGCAGGCTCGCCGTCGACGACGGAGCAGGCAGCTTGACTAACCCTGAGCGCAAGCGAGGGGATCGCTTGACCACTCGCGCAATGAGAATAGGGGCCAACACGGTTCGCTGCGATCCCGTCGCTGGCGCTCAGGGTTCGTTGTCGGCGGGTGCTTTCGACCGCATCGTCAGCACCGGGCACGGCGCGGCGCGGATGACCCCTTCCGCGACGCTGCCCATCAGCAGCCGGCCCAGCAGTCCCCGGCCGTGCGTCCCCATCACGATGATGTCGGCCGACAGCGACTTCGCAAAGTCGACAATTTCGTCGACCGCTTCGCCACGCACGATCTTGTGCTCGACATCGACGCCGGCGGGCCGGGGGTGGGCGTCGATCATGTCGGTGAGGTGGACGACCTTCTCCTGCTGCACCTCCGGGATCATCTCGCCGACCATCGGCGCCAGCGGGATCGGCAGGACGTTGAGCAGCACGATCTTCGCGTGGTAGTCGCGCGCCAGGGCACAAGCGACGTGGAAGGCGTGCTTCGAGGAGTGCGAGAAGTCGGTCGGGCACAGGATGACGCGGATCGTGAGCATGATGTTCCCTCCTCCGAAGATAGCGTGTCGAATCCCGCAGTCAGCACGGGCAGATTTGGCGCCGGTCAGCGTGCCAGGCCCTTGAGGAAGTTGACAACGTCGTCATGGGGCTTCGAGCCGTTCGTCGACGACGAGCGCGAGCTGATGGTGGCGGGGGGCATGGAGCCGACGAAGCGGGCCTGACCGAGCGTGGCGTTGGTCTCCATGTCCACGACGCACACGTCGCAGTAGTGCTGGTAGCCGAAGCGGTTGTTCGGGAAGACCACGGCCTTGGCGCTGGCCCAGTTGATCCACACGACCGTCTTCACCTCGGCGGGCGACTTCGCCTTGAGGTTTTCAGGCAGGTCGAACCAGGTGTAGTCGCAGGTCCGGCCGCCGTGGTCGATGAGGATGTAGCTCCCCTTCGACGGCTGGTCCTGCATCGGCTGGTTGCCAGGCATTCCCGGCATGCCCGGCATGCCCTGGGGAGCGGGCTGGAAGAACCGGGGCGGGTTCTTGGCGAGATACTGATCGCTGCGCAAAGAACTAAACTTCTTGCGCTGTAAGACAGATGCATGGGAGCCGCGACACCGTCCCCGCATGACTGGAGAGAATGGCGACGT
>JAYSSW010000123.1:0-4953 GCA_043720335.1 Planctomycetia bacterium | reverse complement strand
GCGTCCTTCCTCGAATCGGGAAGTTGCTTGTGTCGGTTTTCCCAAACAAGGGTCGGCCGAGCGACCGGCGAGCCGCGTCAGCTGCGCGGCTCGTCCGCTTTCAGCGGGCGGCGCAGGAACAGGCTGACGAACACCGCCGCCGCCAGCAGGCCGCCCGATAGATGGAAGGCCGCGTCGAGGCTGCCGGTGAGGTCCTTGATGTGGCCTGCGAGGAGCGGGACGAAGAACGCCAGGCCCCAGCCGAGGAAGACCAGGCCGTAGTTGAAGCCGAGGTTCTTGGCGCCGAAGTAGTCGGCGGTGAAGGCGGGGAGCAGCGACAGTCCGCCGCCGTACTGCCAGTAGACGACGCCGATGGCGAGGAACAGCGCCACGACGCTGCCCGACGCGATGATGCTTGGCATGGCGAACAGGCAGGCGACGGCGAGGACGCTGTTGACGCGGAAGGCGGCGACGCGGCCGATCTTGTCGGAGTAGAGGCCGGTGCCGACGCGTCCTACGGCGTTGACGAGTCCGCCGTAGGACGACAGGATCCAGGCGTTGGCGGCGAAGAAGGCGACGGTGATCGCCGTGCGGTTGAGCACCGGGGTGGCGTTGGCGATCACCAGCAGGCCCGACTGCGCGGAGCCGAGGAAGAGGAAGATCAGCACGTAGAACTGCCAGGTCTTCGCCATCTCGCCGGCGGTCCAGTCGACGGTGGTGATGCCGGCTTTCGGCGTGGCGGCGACGGGGGGCGCGGGCGGAACATATCCCGCGGGGGGCCACGCCAGCAGCTGGCCGGCGCCGAGGATGACCGCTGCGAACAGCCCGCCCAGGCCGTAGAAGCTGCCCGACAGGCCGTGGGTCTCGATGAGCCATTTGGCGAGGGGGGAGATGTAGATGGCCGCCCCGCCGAACCCGCCGACGACCAGGCCGACGATCAGCCCGCGCTGGTGCGGGCCGAACCATTTGACGGCGGCGGGCGTGGCCGCCGCGTAGCCGAGGCCCATGCCGACGCCGCCGAGCACGCCGAAGCCGGCGACCAGGCCGGCGTAGCTTTGCAGGTAGCCGGCGACGCAGCAGCCCGCGCCCAGGAACAGGCCGCTGAGGGTGGTGCCGAGGCGCGGGCCGCAGCGGTCCTGCAGCCGGCCCCCGACGATCATGCTGAGCGCGAACAGGGCGCCGCAGATGGCGTAGGCGAGCGTCGCCTGCGCGTCGGTGAGGTAGGTCCAGCCTTCGTTGAGGCCGGTCATCGGCGAGCCGGCGGGATGTTCGGGGCCGGCGACCAGGTTCGCCTTCCACACGCTCCAGGCGTAGAGGATGCCCAGGCACAGGTTCACCGCCGTGCCCGCCAGCGTCACGACCCACGCCCGCGCCGGCACCCCGCCGCTGCTCCGGCTGCTCTGCTCGCTCATCCGCCGCCTCCCCGCAAAAGGGTCAACATAGCGGCGGCGACACGGGTTGGCGATTCGCCACGCACGGCATTCCCGCACGGACGCGGTGGCGCCGTCACTTCTTCCCGTTGATCTCGTCGAAGAACGCGAACACCTCCGGCAAGGCCCGCTGCACGACCACCAGGTGCTCCACGTCGGGATACTCGTGGTACACGACGCGGCCGGCCTCGGCTTTCTTCAGGCTGTCGCGCAGCTGCCTCGCCCCGCCCAGCGCGAAATCCTTCGCCCCGGCGGCGACGAAGAAAGGCACCTGCTTCACCGCGTCAGGCTTCGCCAAACGGCTGCCGCCCCCCAGCGCAGCGACGGCGGCGAAGCGGTCCGGCGACTGCTGCACGGCGGACAGCGCCTGCCCCGCTCCCATCGAATGCCCGACCAGGAAGACGCGGCTCCTGTCGATGGGGTAGCGCTTCGCCAGTTCGTCGACCATCTCGACGGTGTTGGGCGTGAAGCTGAAAAGCGGGCTGCGCGGGGCGACGACGATCCAGCCGCGCTGGATGGCGAGCTTCGCCACCGCGCCGTCGCCGTAGCCGTCGAAGAACATGTTCTCGCTGCCGCCCGCGCCGTGCAGGGCGACGACGAGCGGCACCTTGGCGTTCTTCGGCAGGTTGGCGGGAACCTCGACGCGGACGAGCGGCTTGCCTTTGCGGGTGGCCAGCCGCTGCCAATACTGCCCGCTGCGGGCCGCGTCGTAGTACGGCACGCCGTCGCGCAGGGCGGCCAGCACCTCCTCGGCCTCCTTCAGCAGCCGGTCGGCGGGATAGCTCGTCTCCAGCGGCTTGCGCTCGGCCAGCGTTTCGAGCAGCCGCAGATGCTCGACCAGCGTCTCGCGCTCGGTCGTGGCGGCGGCGCCGGGGAGCGCGTCGTAGCTCTTGCGCAGCGTCGTGAGGCGTTTCGGCAGGTCCGTGCTGAACGAAATCACGCGCTCGCCGGCGGCGTGCTTGTCCTTGCCGAGCGACACCTCGGCGCGCAGCCGATGGTCGCCGGCGGGGATCGTCGTCTTCCATTTCAGCGTGAGATCGAGCGTCGATGTTGTCAGGGGAGTGGTGCTTTCGGAGAAGACCTTCTTGCCGTCGGCGCTGGCGAGAGTGACATGCAGCGTGCCGTTCTTGGGGGCGTCGCCCTCGGCCTGGTAGAACGGGGCGAGCTTCAGCGGCAGCGATTTTTCGTCCGTGTCGAGATGGCAGCCCGCCGGCACGACGTGCAGCGCCTCGGCCCAAAGCACGTTCTTCGCCGGGGCGTCGGCGGAGCGCAGCGCGAGCCGGGCCAGGTCGAGCGAGCGGCCCGCTTCGCCGAGGCGGAACGAGAAGAACGCCGTGGTCGCCTTGAGCAGCGGATCGACGGCGCGGCGCTTGCCTGCGTCGTCGCCGTGGTCCCAGGCGCGCTCGAAGCGCCGCAGCCGTTCGCCCAGCTCGAAGCGGTCGGCCTGGGCGGGCAGCAGGCTGGGCAGCAGCAGGAGCAGGCCGAGGGCGGTCGCGGTTCGTCGCAGGTGCATGGGGGCGCCTCGTGGAGGGGTGAGCGTCGCGGCTGCAGTGATTCTATGCCATGCACGGACTGGAAGAAGCCTCGCTCCTGGCCGGGCGGAGCATGGTGCTCGGTCACGCGTCGAGGGAGGGATCGTCCGAGCCGGAGCGCCAAGCTCCCGTGGCACGACGCGCAGCGAGTCGCCGGCCCTCTGAGCCCGACGCGCCAAGCGAGGAAAGCCGCGCGACGGCCGCTTGCGAAGCGTCTCCCGTTCGACGATGCGCAGCGGCTCTCGCTGCGCGAGTCGCCGTTCCCCTGGCCCACGCCGTCGCGCGGCTTTCCTCGCTTGCGCTTCGGGCTCAGGCTGAGCATCCCTCCTTCGACGAGGGACCGAGCACGAGGCGTACGGCGGCGGACGTGGAATCGTCGCTCGTTCCACGGCGGGGCGGATGATTCCCGGCGCACCGCTCATTCTACTTCTTGCTCTTCTTGACGCGGTCGAGGATGCCCTGCGATAGCGTGAGGTCGAAGCTCGGCAGCTGCACCTGGAGCGGGGGCGACCCGTTGTCCGACGGGCGCGGCTGGCGCTGGCTCTGGTTGTTCCGGCCTGACTGCGCGCCGGTCTGCTTCTTCGAGGGCGAGGGCCCCCCCTTGCCGCTGCTGGCGCCGTCCGCGAGGGACACGCCACAGGCGACGACACTGAACACCAGGACCGCGACGAGGAAGAGGACGGCTTTCATGGGAGGCTCCCTGCTGGCGTTGCCAGCGATTGGGGTGAAGGATGCGATGATGAAGGGAGTGACAAGCACCGCCCGTGCCGACGGCGGCTAGAAATGGTTCGCATTGACGTAAACACAACCATTAAAATGAGATGCGTGAATGGATCATAAATGTTCAGCACACAATCGACGACGAAGATCGTCATCGATTAGATAATAATGACAATCCATTCGATACGATTCGATTCGGGGACAGGTTCATTTCACTTCCTGCAAGGCGGTGCCCAATGCGAAGCGTGCAATCGCGAGGCCGCCCAAGACGACGGCGGCGACCAGCACCAGCCCCAACGAAAGAAGCGACTCGGTCAGGAGGCGTTCTGGCTTGAAGCGGAAGTGATCGACCGGGGACGCGACCAAGTCGGCCTCGCTCGCGCTTCGGGCTCAGACATCCGGCGACTCCCAAGGAACTGCCTTCTCCTTGTTCGTTCCTTGCCGTGGTCCCGCCGACCCGCGGCGTTCAGGGTTCGTTTCTCAGCCCTGAGCCCGAAGCGCGAGCGAGGCCGACCCGCGCGACGGTGCGGGCCAAGGGAACGGCGACTCGCGCCACTC
Organism: Planctomycetia bacterium; assembly: GCA_043720335.1. Taxonomy (GTDB): domain Bacteria; phylum Planctomycetota; class Planctomycetia; order Gemmatales; family Gemmataceae; genus JAYSSW01. Next base: position 734 of record JAYSSW010000123.1, on the reverse strand, counting down.
GCGCAGCCACTCGCTGCGCATCGTCGAACGGGAGACGCTTTCCTTGCGACCGTGGCGCGGGTCGGCCTCGCTCGCGCTTCGGGCTCAGACATCCGGCGACTCTCAAGGAACTGCCTTCTCCTTGTTCGTTCCTTCCCGTGGTCCCGCCGACCCGCGGCGTTCAGGGTTCGCTTGGCGCTCAGGCTCGAACATGGCTTGCCCTTCCAATGCAGCCCGTCTCGCCTCACGGCGCCGACACCTCGTGGGCGTCGATGAGCTGCTGGGTGGTCAGCGGGGGCGAGCCGCGGACGAGGCGGACAGCGCCGAACAGGGCGAGGCCGGCGCCGAACACCATCGGGCCGTACCAGAGGAACTGCCCGCGCGACGCCGTCGTCGCTCCCAGCCCCAGGCAGGCGAGCACCACGCCGACGGCGACCAGCACGAACGGGAGCGCTCCGCGGCGCGGCGTCTCGTACAGGTCGAGCAGGTCGTCCACCAGCGGCAGGCAGGCGCCGGGGGCGTGGCCGACCGCCTCCAGGTCGTCGAGGATGCGGTCCCGGTCGTGCCCCGCGCAGATCGCCGTCGCGGCGATGCGCAGCAGCTCGCGCGGCTTGCTCCGAGGCACGGGCACGGCGCCGGGCGCATCGGCGCGGGCCTCGCGTCCGAGTTCGGCGAGCACGTCCTTCCAGAAGGCGGCGTGCAGTTGGTTCCCCTCGAAGACCGTGACGCCGTTGACGAGCAGCCGGTTCTTCAGC
>JAYSSW010000122.1:0-10341 GCA_043720335.1 Planctomycetia bacterium | reverse complement strand
GTGGTCATCGGCGCCGCCGCTACCGCGCGGGAATTCGAGCTGTTGGGCGGCTCGTTCGGCGGCACCGGGACGCTGACCGTCAGCGAGACGTTCACCTGGATCGCCGGGGCGCTCGGCGGGCCGCCCCTCACGCTGCCGCCTGGAGGTGGCGTCGGCGGGGGCATGGGCGGCACGATGGCGCCTCCCCTGTCCGGCAACGTCGTCGTCGCCGCCACCGGCACGCTGGTCCTGGAAGGCGGCGCGGAACGCCTGCTGAACGGCATGGGCCTGTACGCGCGCGGCGCCGTCGCCTGGGACTACTATGGCACGATCGTCCGCAGGAACTCCGTGGGCGTCGGCGGCGTGACGGAGCTGTTCTCCAACCTCGCCCAGCAAGGCTACCGCGGCGCGACCACGCCCCCGGCGTCGCCCCCCGCGTTCAACGCCGCACTTGCTGCGGCCCAGATCTACCGCGCGCTCTACGGCGGCGCCACCGGCGCTGGCACGGACGAAGAGGCCGTTTACAACGCGCTGCAAGGTCGCACGGTCGAGGAAATCGCTTCGATCCGGTTGGCCTACTCGGCTGCCTATGAGCAACTCGATCCGAACACGGGGGATTGGATCCCGCGCAATCTCAACAATGACCTGGACGGCGACTTCTCCGGCCTCGAATTGGATCGTGTCCATTTCCTGCTGCAAGGCGAACAGGCCGGCAGGCCGAACGCCGACGCGGCCGGCCTGCGCTTCGCCATGTTCGGCGGCGTCACGGGATTGGGCACTGATGAGGACGCCGTCTATCGCATCCTCGCCGGGCCGCGCCGCGCCGAGATCATCCAGGCCTACCAGACCCTCTACGGCGAAAACCCCCACCGCGACGACGCCCTGCTCACCGACCTGCGCTCCGAGTTCTCCGGCGACGAGTTGCTTCGAGTCGAGGCCGTGTTGAACGGCAACTCGGCGCTCGCCGACGCTGCCACGATCCGCCACGCGCTTTACGACCATCTCGGCAGTGTGGAGACCGTTTTCGAACTGCTGCGCAATCGCAGCGTCGCGCAGATCAACGAGATCCAGACGCAGTATTTCGTGACCTATTTCCTCGCGCTTTCGCAGGACTTCGACATCTGGATGTCCGCGAACGAAGCTGCCTATGGCAAGGCGCTGCTCACGGGCGATGTGATCGCCGCCTCGATCACGCGCCTGCGGCTGGCGATGGACCGTGCGGGCACCGACGAGGAAGCCGTCTGGACCACGCTCGACGGCACCCGTTCCGACCAGCGGGCCATGTTCGCCCAGGAATACTACCGCCGCTACCAGGACGAGCAGTTGGAAGAAGCCATCCGGGGCGATTTCACCAACACGGTCGTCTACGGCCACGAGCTCGACAAAACCCTCCTGCTGCTCGAAAAAGGCGGGTTGACCCTCGCCCAGCGCATCTACTTCGCGGTCGATGGCTGGGGAACCGACGACCCGGCGATCCAACGGGCGCTCAACGAGATGGAGAACATGACCGCCGACCAGATGGTGCAGGTCAACGCCGACTACCTCGTGCAGTCAGGCGGAGAAACGCTGACGAACGGACTGCGAGGCGATCTGAGCGGCCGTGACCTGTACCGCGCCATGCTCACGCTGCCTGGCCTGCCCTCCAACGGCGACGTGGCCCTTGCCGTGCGTGTCAACCGGATGCTGGACATGACGCGCTGGGAACGCGAAGCGGCTGGCAACCTCCCCAACAATCTGCTCCAGGGCCTGTTCAACGACCACGGACACAACCTCGATGTCGCCGTGCAGCAGATGGTCGCGGTGCAGAACAACGGCGTGATGACCGCCGCCGAGCGCCGTATTCGCCTTGAGCAAGCGCTGCTTGAGACCCGCGAGAGCATGACGGCGTTCCAGCAAGCGCGAGACAGTGCGGCGGAAACGGTCCCCAACCTCGTCGCCGCCATCGCGGGAATCGCCGTCGTGATCGTTTCGGGCGGCACCGCGACTCCCATTGTCGTCGCCTACGCCGCAGTCGCCGGAGGAGCGGCCCAGGCGCTCACCCGCATCGGCATCAACGGCACGTTCGTCATCGAGGACATCACCAACGACGTCGTGATGGGCGCCGTCAACGGCGGTACCGCGGCGCTCAGCTTCCCCGCTGCCACACGGGCTGCCCTCGCCGACGGCACCGCGCGCATCGGCGTCCTGCGCCAGATCGCCGGCAGCGCCATCGCCGGCGGCACCGTCGCCGCGACCATCGGCACCGCGCTGCATGACAGCAACTGGTCCGAGGGCTTCGCGGTCGGGCTGCTGAACGTGGGGCAGGCCGTCGTCACGGGAGGCGTGCTGGCTGGCCTGCCTGGCGCCAGCGTGTTCCTCGCCCGCGCTACCGGCCTCTCCACTTTGACCCGCAGTTTCTTGACAGCGCCCGGCGTAACCACGGTGAGGGTCTTCGACGCAACGCTCTTCGGAGCGGTGCGCGTTCTTCGCGGCACGGGCCAGACCCTCCGAGGTGCCTTGGAAACGGTCCTGACGCCCCAGACCTACGACTCCATCGCGTTGTTCCTGTTCAACCGGACAGCCACGGAAACGCTCGATTCTATCCGCACTGGCCTGCGCAGCCTGCTCAACGACCTGCACGGACCGCGCCTTCAGTTCGCCGTCGAAGCCGCGATGGACGTGGTCCAGTCCTCGCGCAACGAGTTCGGCACTCTGGGCCAGGCCGGCATCCGCTCGCGCCTGCTGGACCGCGTCGAAGGCTTCTTCATGAGCCTGTCGGAAGGCGTTGAAAGTCTACGGACTCGGCTACGGATCACAGGTGCTAACGTGTCCGTGGAAATCTCGGAACAGCTGGCGAATCGGCTCGCCAATTTGACGGAGAACGCCACCGAAGCGGAAGTCCGCAACGCTTTGACGGAAGTTCTTGGGCAGGGGGTGAATGTTTCGGACGACATGGTGCGAATCATCCGGGAATTCGTTTCGCCCGAACTTGTTCCAGCGGGACTTCCCGGATCGATCCAGCACAAGGCCGCCCGATGGCAGGAGTACATCGACCGAGGCGGCGCATGGAGTTATGATCGTTGGAGCAGGGTTTACGACCGCAACATGCTTGAGGGCAAGGCTTGCAAACCAAGTCGTTGCAGACTATCACGCAACCCTGGGATGGGGCGTGCGGGAGCAAACCGTTGACGCAGGGGGATTTTCCCGCCGATTGGACATCGCCGATGTGGCTTTGCGCCGAGCGGTGGAAGTAAAGTCCGGCTACACCAGCTTGACGGAAGAAATTTTGTGGGAAGTGCTTCGGGACGCGCATTTGGTCAGTGTTGGCTGGGACATTCTTTGGCACTTTGAAGGCACTGCAAGCAGGCCGCTGCTCCGGGCTTTGGATGATGCTGGAATTCGCTACTCTGGAGCATTGATCCGATAGGAGTATGAAATGGCAGCGACAAGAGATGACTTCGAGCAATGGTTGTTCGACATGGACGAATGCATCGAGGAGTTCCTCGCCTTCTTGCCGTCTGACGTGCAAAAGCGACTGGATTACTCCCCAAGTTCACTTTCAACCCTTGAGTCGTGGCTGTTGACGAAGTATGCGCGTGTAAAGGAGATCATGCTTGATTCTGAGAGATCAACGCTCGATCACGCTTCGCGTTACGTTGGTGAGACATTTCGCAAGAACATCGGGGGCATCTGGACAATCGACCAGGACAATCGAGACAACGCATTCTATCGAATTCCTGTTCTCCAAAAGAAGGACTTGTGGACCGAATGCCCCGTCACACTCGTGACTGCTTCTCTAGACCGCCGAACGGGTAGGTATATAGAGAAAGTGCTTCAGAACTTCATCAAGAACTCCTCAGCAAATACATGATCCGTTTGACGGTAGCCACTATCACAGACGACGCTCCTGACTATCGAGACGAATGTTCCGTTCTTTCCCAAGGAATCAACATGGCTCGCAGAAGGCGCGGCGGCGACAAACCCAGCGGCGACAAGACGTGGTTGGTCCTCGGCATCGTCGCTGCGGTCGTCGCGGTCGGGTGGCTCGCGTTCGGGTCTACTTTTACACGCGGCGAACGGGTCGCGATGCAGCGGCCAACGAACTGTGGGATATTTACTCTCGTTGAGGCGATGGCATGACTTGTCCCGAAAGCGAACTATGTGACCTGTGGTCCCAGGCCGTTGTCATCCGCTTCTAGATGCGTTCCAGGTTATTTTTCAATAGGAGTTCAGGATGAGATCTCCAGAAGTGCTGACCGCACTCCAAGAATGCGGGTGGCGTGCTGGTCGAAAGACCGACACTGCGAGATGGATCAGCGATCTCGCGAAATACGGCGTCGTTGCGCAGCCAGCTGGCGTCCAGGTCATGGAGGAGTTTGGCGGCCTTGAAATCTCCCCCCGGAAATCGAGCGAGGACACGCATCTCATGGGCAGGATCTTGTTCGATCCCTTGAAAGGACTTGAGCCTGACCGCGTCTTGGATTGGTCCGATGTCTTGGGCATAAAGCTTACCCCTGTCGGCTTCATCTACCCCGATACGACATTGCTCATTTCCGAGAAGGGAGAAGTATTCGGTGAGTGGAGCGGGGTTTTGCATTGGTATGGCGTCGATATCGACGATGCGCTTGAACATACTCTGGTTTTCGCCACTCGCGTACCGAAGCTATTTGCAGAACATGGAAGTGAATGATTGTCTTGTACTCCTCCATAAAAAATCGAGCAGAAAATGGTACGCGCTCGGGGGCTGGACGCTCGCGGTTGGGCTGCTGCTGTCCGGGAGCTACGCGATCCTGAACGCGAATCACAACCTGATGGTCTACCGGTCTAGCCTGAAATCGCACCAGGACAGTCTCGCGCAACTTCGGGCGTCCAAGAACGACGTGAACAAGCTCTCGCGGATCGAGTACCAGGAAAACTGCAGCAGAATGACCCTGACCAGCATCGGCGAACGTGAGACGGAGCGGTTCTACGGCATCGCTGCCGCTGGCGTCAGCGTCGTCCCCGCCGCCTTCGCGGTGTTCTTCGCTCGTCGCTGCCAGAGCCAGCAAGCGTTTGCCCGTGAATCCGACGATCTCGACGAGTGATCCGTCCTTTCCCAAGGAATCAACATGGCTCGCAGAAGGCGCGGCGGCGACAAACCCAGTGGCGGCAGGACGTGGCTGGTCCTCGGAATCGTCGCTGCGGTCGTTGCGGTCGGGTGGCTCGCGTTCGGAGTCGTCGCCGTCAGCAACTCCAGCACCAACTTCGCCATGCACGAGAACCTCGTGCAGCGCAAGCTCGCCGAAGTGGAGCAGCTGAACGGCAACCTGAAAGGCCCGCAGGACCGCGCTCTGCTCCTGCAGAAAACGCGCGAACTGGAGATGCACGTCCGCTCCCTGGGGATGTACCGCGACGACCGCAACACTTCGATCCTGATCGCTGCCAGCGCGATCGTCCCGGTGCTGCTCGCCGCGACGTTCTTCATCGTCCACGCACGCAAGCAGTCGCGCCGCCGCGATGAGGATGACGATCACGAGTGATCCGTCCTCCCCAACGGAATCCACATGGCTCGCAGAAGGCGCGGCGGCGACAAGCCCAGCGGCGCAGGACGTGGCTGGTCCTCGCAGTCAGTAACCCCAGCAACAACTTCGCCATGCACGAGAACCTCGTGCAGCGGAAGCCTTTGGGGTTGCTCGACGCGCGCGGCACGATAGCATGGAAGGAGACGGGGCGCGGTTTCGTCGGCCTCGTTTCCCACCTTCGGAAAGCACCGCCATGACCGATCAGGAACGCACCGGCCTGGGCAACTACTTCGTCGCCAACTATCCCCCCTTCTCCGCCTGGAACGCCGATCACCTGCCCGCCGCGTTCGAGGCGCTGAACACGCCGCCGAAGCCCGGCACGCCGCTGGGGCTGTACCTGCACATCCCCTTCTGCCGCAAGCGCTGCAAGTTCTGCTACTTCCGCGTCTTCACCGACAAGAACGCCCGCGACGTGGAGGTCTACCTCGACGCGCTCGTCCAGGAGATCGAGCTGTGCAGCCGCACCCCCGTCGTCGGCGGGCGGCCGCTGCACTACGTCTACTTCGGCGGCGGCACGCCGTCGTACCTCAGCGCCACGCAGCTGCGCGGGCTGTTCGACCGTGTGAAGTCGGCGATGCCGTGGCACGCCGCGGCCGAGGTCACCTTCGAGTGCGAGCCGGGCACGCTCCAGCAGCACAAGCTCGAAACGCTGAAGGAGTGCGGCATCACCCGCCTGAGCCTGGGCATCGAGAACTTCAACGACAAGATCCTCGAAGCGAACGGCCGGGCGCATCTCTCCGCCGAGATCTTCCGCGCGTACCAGTGGGCGCGCGACCTGCACTTCAACCAGATCAATATTGATTTGATCGCCGGCATGGTCGGCGAGACGTGGGACAACTGGCGCGACTGCGTGCGCAAGACCATCGAATTGTCACCGGAGAGCGTCACGGTCTACCAGATGGAGCTGCCGTACAACACGGTCATCTCCAGCGAGCTGCGGATGGCGGACGAGCACGCGGCCGACCCGTCGCAGATCGCCGACTGGCCGACCAAGCGGGCCTGGGTCGACTACGCCTTCAACGAGATGGCGCAGGCCGGCTACGCCGTGTCGAGCGCCTACACGATGGTCCGCGACAAGGCGAAGACCGCCTTCGTCTACCGCGACGCCCTCTGGCACGGCGCCGACATGTTCGGCACCGGCGTCGCGTCGTTCGGGCACATTAGCGGCGTGCACGTGCAGAACGTGGACCAGTGGGAGCAGTACGTCAGCATGCTGCAGGAAGGGAAGCTGCCGCTGGGCCGGGCGCTGCCGGTCCCTGCCGAGCAGCGATTGCGCCGCGAGATGATGCTGCAGCTCAAGACGGGGAGTTTGAAAGCCGAGTACTTCCACTCGAAGTTCGGCAAGGACATCTTCCGCGAGTTCGCCGCCGGGTTCGGACAGTTGCAGAGCGACGGGTTCCTGACGGTGGCGGACGGCGCCGCCGAGCTGACGCGGACGGGGCTGCTGCAGGTCGACCGCCTGCTGCCGACGTTCTTCGAGCCGGAGTTCCGCGGCGCCCGCTACACCTGATTGGGCTGCGGTTGCAAGCACGCGGAGGAGAGGCGGCGGTTGAAACCCCGAAAGCCCAGGGACCGCCGTCCCTGGGAACGCCGACCGTCACGGCTCCTGCACGGCTTCGCCGCCGGCGCGGCTGGCGAGCGCCGGCATCAGCGGCGCCACGTCGTAGCGCAGGAACCGCATCGACCCGTCGGCGAACACGAAGTTCGCCCCGCCGGAATGCGGGCTCCAGAAGTGCAGGAAGTCGCACGGGTCGTCGAGCCGGCCAGGGGCGAAGTCGTAGTACCCCGGCGCACACGACCCCGCCGTCACCGGCTGCAAGTTCCGCTCGCGCACCCCCATGATGTTCCCCGCCGACCCCGCGAAATCCTGCCCGTAATCGAAGTACCACCGGCCCCATTTGTTGTCGGGGCTGGGGGGGCGCTCCCCGGCGAACAGGGTGTTGCTGGTGCCGTCGGAGATGTCGCCTATGCGAATGTTGGAGTTGCGGTACAGCACGCCATTCAGGGTTTCCAAATCCCTGCCCATGACGCCGACGTAGCTGGTGAGCGCGACGAGAAGCGCGCCGTTGCCCAGGTACGGCTGCGGCTGCGAAACGCGGCCGTCCGACGGGCAGGTGTAGACGGCGATCGGCGTGTCGTAGCCGCGATGCGGCGGGCTGACGCGCGGGATGGGCAGCTTCTGGTACGCCGCTAGCGTCGTTTTCCAGAGCGGCTCCTGCTCGATGTAAGGGAGCAAGCGCGCCATCCAACTCATGTAGTTGTAGGTCCGGCTGGTCTTCGAGAAGGTCTGCCCGGCCGGGAACGCCTTGTGGACGCCGTGGTAGCTGTGGGCGGCGAGGCCGATCTGCTTGAGGTTGTTGACGCACTCGACCCGGGCGGCGGCCTCGCGCACCTTCTGGACGGCGGGAAGCAGCAGCGCGACCAGGACGCCGATGATGGCGATGACCACCAGCAGTTCCATGAGCGTGAAGCCGGCGCGGGTCGCACGAGGGAGCCGGTTCATGGCTGCACCGTGGGTCCGGTGGAAACGGCTTTCGCTTCGGGCTTGGGCGTCTTCCACCAGCGCAGCCAGACACCGAAGGCGATCAGACCCAGGCCGCCGAGGCCGTACCAGATCCATTTCGGCGTGGGCCGTTCCCAGGTGATCCCCCTCGGCTCCGGCAGGCCGAACGCGGAGAGCGTGAACTCCGTGTCGGGGACCGAGGGGTCAAGCCGGAGCTTGTAGTCGATTTCTACGGTGTTGATCAACTCTCCATTTTTGGCTTTGCCATCATTGGTTCGTTGCACACGCGATTTAGGTCGAGGGAAGTCTCCCAGTTTGCCATCGTATTCCGTTCTGATTTCCGTTCTGGAATGTGGCGGTGCGCCTTCTTTCGCTGAATGTTGAACTTCCACGCGGACCAAGGACATCTCCAGCGCAGTGTCAAAGAACATGCTGCCTTTGGAAACGCGGTGAACCTTCCCGTCGCTCCTTGCAATCTGGCTGAAATTCACGACAAAAAGCCTGCTTCCTCCTTCCTCTTTTGTCTCGGATTTCTCCACGATGTAGCCGCCTTCTCCCGCGAAAAGATCAAGCGGATAGTTGGCGCAGGCAGCGTCCCTGATGTTTTTTCCAAGCGGCGAACCGCCGTACATGACGGAAGAGGGGTTGTCGAATTGTACTTTCTCGTTCAGCTTCCATCCATTCGCCGCATGAATGATTTCAAATGAGTATTTTCCGTTGAATCCATACGCCACCTTGCTTCCGCCTTTCGCCGATTTCTGCTCTTCGATCATGACCGCTGAACTTTGGTTCCGCTTGAGATGGCGGTGCATGATGGAGGTTCGTGCATTTCCGTCGATGATGGAGTTTGTACGCAGTTCAATTTCACCCTGGATTTGGCTTGAAATCGCCTCCCACTCCGCGATCTTCCGCTTGAGGCCATCCAGGTGGCCCGATCCTTGGCCATAAGCGAAACCTTCGAGGGCAACAGCTGCCACCAGGCACGAAACGATGGCAGCACTCGCTTGCAACTTCATCGCCCACTTCCTTTTTGACAAGTTTGGGTTGGCGATACAGACCTGCGGTCCTGGGAGTGAATGGCGAAGAATCGGAGCGACGCTAGGATACCTTGCATTTGCATCGGTAATAGATGCCTTCGGCTCTCACCTCCGCCGTCTGAAAGCAAAGGCAGATGCCATTGTTGCAGTACTCATTTCCGAAAGCCGAGCCGCAAGGCAGATCTTTGGTGGTGCATTCGTTGGTGTCTTTGTTTCCAATATTGAAGCAGCCCGGACAGTTGAGGCAATTCACGAAAATCGAGCAGTCATCGAGCACGCATTGCTCGGGCGTGCGACCGATGCCGGGACTCGCGTTGCACTTCGCCACGCAGTCGTCGTATTCGCTGGGTGCTCCGGCACCAATCGGATCCTGGGCGCTGCTGGACGCGGCGCCGACCACCAGCATCACCATGCCCACGAACAGCAGCAGCCACGAAGCGGTTTTCCGAGATTCCATCGCAACGACTCCCTGGGGAAAGAGAAACGACGACATCCGACCTCACGGCAGAACAACTCCCGTGATCTTGAAGCGGGCGTATTCCAGGCCGTTGTCGTCCAGCATCAGATAGCCCGAATGCGTGAACCGGCCCGGCTGCAGCGGCAGCGTGACAAGCAATTGAAGCGGTTCGGTTTTGCCTTGCGCGACGGTGAGGGGAAGATCCTTCGTAGCGTGGAAAAAGCAGTTGGAACTGCCCCCGACGATGCGCAGCGGCTGGCGCGACCAGTTGGTGACGGTCAGCGCGGCTTCCTTGTGTTCGCCGGGCTTGCCTTCGCCGAAATCGACGAGCGTGTCGAGGGAGTAGGTTTGGCCCCGCAGCTGGGCGATGGCGCGGTCGAACGAGCCGAACGCCAGGTAGACGGCGCCGAAGAACAAGCCGAGCGCCAGCGTGGGTTTCGCGACGAAGAGCAGGCCGCTACGGAGGTCGTTCCAGCGGAAAAGAGCTTCGTTGGATTGGGGACGGAAGAGGAGCAGCAGCGCGATGGCGACAGCGTCGATGCCCAGAACCAACCAGGGATTCGCCTGGACCGGGCCGAAGCAGCCGCACGAGGTCCGGCCTTCCCAGCCCTGGTGTAGATTGATGGCGCCGAACACGGAGAACAGGCCGAGCGCGGTCAGCCATTTCCAGCGATCATGCCCTGGCATGACGAACCAGATGCCAAGCAGGCATTCGACGTAGACGAGCGAGACCTGAAACCACGCTGCCGAGAAAAAACCCTGCGAGGCGACCGCAGACGCCCCGAACAAGCCGAGGGTCTTGAGGACGGCGGCGAGGATAAGCCC
>JAYSSW010000121.1:0-4955 GCA_043720335.1 Planctomycetia bacterium | reverse complement strand
CGCCAGCGCGATCAGCACGATCGCCAGGCCCATGAAGAACGACTCGGTCCACTTCAGCGTTTGCAACATCTTCGGTTCTCCTTTGCAGGAATCCGTTTCCCGGTCACCGGACTTCGGCGACTTCGGCGACTTCGGGGTTTGCCTCGATGCTCTGGCCCGTGATCTGGAACGTGACAATCCGTGCCGCTGGTGCGTCGGTCATCAGCTTGGCTTGCCGTGTGAAGCGGCCTGGCTCGCGCGGCAGGCGGACCTGCACTTGCAGCGTCTGCGACTCGCCCGGCGCAATCCGCAGCGGCAGGTTGCCGGCGACCGTGCAGGAGCAGTCCGACGTGCCGCCGTAGATCAGCACCGGGTCGGCGGTGTGGTTGAACAGCTCGACCTCGGCGATGCGAGATTCGTTCGCCGGCCCACTGCTGAGATCGACGAGCGGCGGACTGAGCGTCAGCGAATCGCCCCGCAGTGAAGCAAAGGCTGCGTCAAGCGAACCGTGTCGCCACGCCTGAACGCCAAGGCCGACGCCCGCGATCAGCACGGCGACGAACGCGGTTCGCACCATGCCAGAGGACAGCTTCAACCGCAGCGAACTGAAATCTTCAAGCGAAGGCCGGGTGATGGCGAGCAGCGCCAGCGCCGCGACATCGACGCCGAAGGCGAGCCACGGGTTGACGGCGAGGCTGCCGAAGCAGCCGCAGGAGGCTTCGCCGATCCAGCCTTGGCGGAAACTGACGATGGAGAAGAGCGTGAAAAGCGAGAACGCCGCCAGCCACGCGGCGGATTTGGCCCATCCCGTGAGGAACCAGACGCCGAGCAATGCTTCGACCATCACGATGGCGAACTGCACGGCGGGAATGGCGAACCAGCCCGTGGGCCGCACCGGATCGACCGCCCAGCCATGCAGCTTGAGCGCGGCTGCGGCGAGGAGCAGCAGGCCGAGAAGTTTCAGGAAGTGTCCTGCGAACCGCGACATACACCGGCCCCTGGGCTTGGGGAACCTTGGCATCGTCACATTAGTATTATAAACTTTGCCCCTGTGGCAATGCAAGAGGAAAATCGGACAAACATTTCCGACACGCGAAGCAGTTCTTTGGAGACGACCGAACTGCTCTGAGGTTTTTTTTTTGGGGTGCCTTTCCGCGACCTTCCGCTACTCGGCCCACTTCCAGGCGCGCAGCGTCTTGTCGCGGCTGCCGGAGAGGATGAGCCGGCCCTCGGCAGCCACAATCACGCAGGTCACGTCGTCGGTGTGCCCTTCGAGCTTGGCGCGTTCCTTGCCCGTGGCCACGTCCCAGACGCGCAGCGACTTGTCCATGCTGGCCGACACCGCCCAGCTTCCGTCGGGACCGTAGGCGACGGCCGTCACGTGGTCCTTGTGGCCTTTCAGCTCGACGACGGCTTTGCCGGTGTCGAGGTTCCAGACCTGCACGTCGTTGTCCTGGCTGACCAGCGCTTGCTTGCCGTCCGGCGACAGAGCGATGAACCGCTTCTTGGCCGAGGGGAAGGCGGGCAGTTTCTTGATCTCGTCGCCGTTGGTGCTGTCCCACAGCCGGACGGAACGGTCCTCGCCCGCGGAGAGGATGCGTTCGCCGTCGCGGGAGAAACAAAACTGGTTCACGGGGTACTTGTCGCGGCCAACCGAGAAATTGCTGGTGAATTTGCGGAGCAGTTCGCCAGCGGGCCCCCACCTGCCCGAATCCCGGTCGAGGCGTCTTGGAAACTCAAAGAGGCCGAAGCCGTCGGGTTCGCCGACCAGGTAACGTCGGCCGTCCGGCGAGATCGCCACCGCGCCGCAGCGATCGAGGCCCGGCCGAATCAGCTGCAGTTGCTCGGTCCCGGTGTCCAGCCGAGTCAGCACCGGTGAAGAACTCAGCGGCGCACTGAGCCCTTCGGACAAGATCGCCTGGCTTCCGCTGGGATCCAGCGCCATGCTCTGGATGCCGAGATGATCCTGCTTCTTCTTCCAACCCGGCTTGAACACGCCGTTGTCCGCGTCCAGTTCCCAGAATGACAGAACCTTGTCGCTGGTGGAGGCGATCATCTTGCTCCCGTCGCGCGAGGCGGCCAGATGGACGACGCCCCCGCTCAGCTCGGCGCGGGCGCTTTTCCGCTGCTTCGGCGATGGAGCCGCGAGCTTCTCCAGGGTGAATCCCGAAGTGGGGGCGTTGGCGTGGAGAACCAGGACATGCCAGCCGTTGCGGACGGCGCCGATCAGCGAGAAGTGCGGAGCGGCGCCGGTGGGGGGATGGTGTATCTCCCAGTCGCCCACGGTCTCCCTGCCGGCGGCGGTGGCCAGGCGCATCTGCCACTTGCCGTCGACCGTCGCGGTCACGGCGACCTTGTGGAAGTCGGAAAGGTCGGGGGTGAGCGCCTCGCCGTCCACGATCAGCTTGACCTGTTGGCCGAAGGGGAAGGCGGCGCTATGCAGATGGTACGAGGCCAGGCGGAAGTCGAGCCCCAGGGGCGGCGGCAGCGTCAGAAGCGTGCTGGCGTCCGCGGTCGGCGCCGGCGCGACGAAGCGCGACGCCGCCACCGTGGCGGACTTGATCTCCGCGAGGTTCCACGGCCGATTGTCCTTGCCGATGACGGTCGTCAGCAGCTTCCCCTGTTGCGTGGAGCCGTCGGCCAACGTCAGGACGTGATGCTTGTCCGTCGCTTCGATGCTCTTGACCTGACGGAGGGGAATGAACAAGCAGAGCCCTTTGCCCAGGTCCAACCCGACGCGATGCGGCCCGCCGTCGCGCGGGTCGGGATCCTTCAGGATTTCCTGGGCCCGGTTCAAGCGGAAGGTGCGGAGGAAATCCTCGGGGAGACGGGTCTCCGCGACCTCGACCTGCGTTTCGACGCCGAGCTTGGTGACGAGGTCGATGCGGACGGCGCCGTCGCTCTGCTTCGGTCTCTGCGGCGGGGCAGCCGGCGCCAGTTTCTCCAGCGTGAAACCCGAGGTGGCCACGTTGGCGTAGACGACCAGGACATGCCAGCCGTTGCGGGTGGCGCCGACCAGCGACCAGCGCTGGAAGCTGCTGCTGGGATGCCGGATGTCCCAGGTGACCGTGGACACGACTTGGGTCGGCGTGGTAAGTCGCATCTGCCAGTTCGCGTCGGCGGCCGACACTTCGACCCTGTCGAATAGGCTCAGATCGACCGTTTCAGCTTCGCCGTTGGCGAACACCTTCACCGTGGTGCCGACGCGCGTACCCGCGATCTGCACCGCGTACCAGGAGAGGCGGAAATCCAGGCCGAGCGGCGCTGGCAGGGTGAGCAGCGTGCTGGCGCCCGCGGTCGGCGCTGGCTCGACGAAGCGCGACGCCGCCACGGTCGCGGACTTGATCTCCGCGAGGATCCACGGCCGTTTGTCCTTGCCGACGACGGTCGTCAACAGCTTCCCCTGCTGCGTGGAGCCGTCAGCCAATGTCAGGACGTGCTGCTTGTCCGTCGCTTCGATGCTCTTGATCTGACGGAGAGGAATGAACAGAGAGACCCCTTTTCCCAAGTCCAGTCCGATACGGCCCGGCCCGCCGTCGCGCGGCTCGGCGTCCTTCTGGCCGGAAGCGGTCGCGTAGAGGTCGCGCAGCTGGTTGCTGGCGTCGCCCTCGAAGTGCCGCGTCTCCACGACCTCCACCTGGGCCTCGATGCCGCGCTTGGTGACGAGGTCGATGCGGACGGCGCCGTCGGCCAGCGGCGGGACCGGCGGCGCGGCTTTCGTGTCGTCCTTCGGCAGCCGCCAGAGCCGGACCGTCTTGTCGTCGCTGCCGGAGAGCGCGTGGCGGCCGTCCGGCGCGAACGCGACGCACGAAACCGGTCCGGTGTGGCCGTCGAAACAGTGCAGTTCCGTGCCGGACTGGAGGTCCCACAGGCGCATTTTCTTGTCATGGCCGCCGGTGAGGGCGCGCTTGCCATCGGGGGAAATAGCGAGCGCGTAAACCGAGGCAGGTGTGTCGAGGCGCTTGCCCTGCTTTTTCGCGTCCATGTCCCACTGGTAGACCGTGTTGCTCATAGTGCCCATCATGCTGGCAAGCGCGTGGCGCCCGTCCGGGGCCAGAGCCACGCGAAAGATCCCTGCGGAACAGTCGACGTTGCTCAATTCCTTGCCCGTGTCCACGTCCCACAGATAAAGCGTTGCGCCATCGGCGGTGAGGAGCCGACGGCCGTTCTTGGAGAGGCTGCCCGTGGTCCCGATGAACCGCGTGGACAGCTCCGCTTTCTTGTCCAGGTCGTAGATGCGGACGCCGCCGCGGCTGGTGTAGAAAACGTGCGGCTGATCGGGAGAAAGGCTCAGCCAGTCAATCTCAAGGGGGATCTTGAAACTCGTCAATTCGCGGACTTTCTCGCCCGGCTTGACTTCCCACACCGCGACGAATCCCGTCTTGGGCGAGGCGATGACGCGCTCTCCGTCTTGTGAAAACGCGACACTGACCATGTTGGCATGGGTGTCCGGCAAGCGGATGCGTTCGGTCGTCTTGTCCAGGTCCCACAGCCAGAGTTCGCCCCAGCTCGCGGAAAGGAACGATTTGCCGTCGGGAGAGAACGTCACCACGCCGACGCTACCCTTGTGGCCAAGGTAACGGCGGATTTCGCCGACGGGTTCGGCCACGACCGGCGGCTTGCTTTGCTTGGGCTGTTCCAGGGCTGCGGGCAGCCGCCAGAGCCGGACTGTCTTGTCCTCGCTGCCCGACAGCACGTGGCGGCCGTCGGGGGCGTAGGCGAGGCAGAGGACGGGTCCGAGGTGGCCGTCGAAGGCGTGCTGCTCCCTGCCGGCTTCCCGGTCCCATAGGCGCACCGACTTGTCGGCGCCGCCGGAGGCGATGCGCCTGCCATCGGGCGAGACCGCGAGCGCCAGCACCTTGCCCTTCGATCCTTCGAGGCGCTGCAGCAGCGGCTTCTTCGCCTCCATGTCGCCGTGATGGATCGTGGAGGCGGAGCCGGCGACGGCGTGCCGGCCGTCGGGCGCCAGCGCGATG
>JAYSSW010000120.1:0-4959 GCA_043720335.1 Planctomycetia bacterium | reverse complement strand
GGACGACCTGCTCGACGACCCGCTCGCGCTGCGCATCATGATCGACGTGCTGTCGGAGCGGGGCTTCCACGCCTCGGTGGACATCCACCGCATGGCCGTGCCGGAGCGGATCAACCCGGACACCTGGGAGATCGTGTGCCGCACGAAGAAAGTCTACCGCATCGAGATCCGCTACCAGTCGTCCGACATCCGGCGGGGGCATTGAGGCGGGTTGAATGATTGACGCCTCCGCACGAGCAGGACTGAGACGTCCTGAGCCCGAAGCGCCAAGCGAGGAAAGCCGCGCGACGATGCGGCGGGATGGTCGCGTGTCGGGGCTGCCGAGGCGCAGCGGGGAATGGGATTTCGTCGCGTCGCACCCCTCGCTGCGCGTTGGCGAACGGGACACGCAACGCTTCCCAGCGTCGCGCGGCTATCCTCGCTTGGCGCTTCGGGCTCAGAGCGTGTGGCGCCTGCACGACAGCCCTTCGATGTGTCCTGAGCGCAAGCGAGGGGATCGCAGGAAACATGCTTGCCGATAATCCTCGTTCCGCGAGACCTCCTGCGATCCCCTCACTTGCGCTCAGGGTTCGTGGGGGCGTCGGCTGCCAGGTCTCATTCCTGACCGAGTGAGGTTGATCAAGCCCGCTGTCGAAGACGGCGCGGGTTGAATCCCCAGAAATCATTCGGTCGACAAGCCGATCAGCTCTTCGAGGAAGTACATCGGCGCGAGGGCGAGCACGCCGAGGACGCCAGCGACCAGGAACACGGCTCGGGCGAAACGCATGGGAAACCTCGTCGATCGCATTTCGTGGGAGATGCGGAAGGGCGCTACAACGGCGCGCGCTTCGCTTCCGCGTGGCGGCGCAGCCAGGCGGCTTTCGCGCGCAGGCGGTCGCGCGTCGGCTGCTGGTCGTAGCGGTCGAGCTGCGGGTCGCGGGCCAGGCGCTCGTACTCCGACGACGCGAACAGCAGCGCCTCGCGCTCGGTCGGCGACACGCCGCCGGCTTGCAGCGGGTTCTCGTCGATCGGCGCATTGCGCGTCCACCAGTCGTCGGGCGTCGTCGCGCCGCAACCGGACGGCAGGGCGGTCAAGGCATCGACCGCACGTTCCTGGGCGGTGAAGTCCTTCACGGGGTGCCAGTCGATGGGCGTCTGCTTGTCGACCGTCTTCACCTCGATCAGGTCGCAGCCGGGCCGGTAGAGGCGAAGAATGATCGCGTGGCGTTGTTTCGTGTGCTCGCGTTCACCCCGGAAGTTGACGTAGCCCATCTCGTGGCCGATCTCAAGCTGGCCGGGGACGGCGCCGGCGCTGTTGACGGGGACGCGGGCGATGGTGACGGCGGGGTGGCCGGTGAAGCCGCGCGGGTCGGTGTCGACGCGGAAGGCGTGCACGTCGCCGACCGGGTTGGGCACCTGCAGGTCGGGGATGTGCGAGAAGGTGGGATAGGCGTAGTACAGGCATCCCGCCAGCAGGGGCAGGAAGAGCAGGCCGAGCAGCGTCGTGCGTTTCATGGGCCGCCTCCGTGGATTCCGTGGACCGCATGCGGCCTGATACGCGGAGTGCGGAAACGGGTCAAGACCGGACGCGGAGAGTTAACCGCAGAGACGCAGAGACGCAGAGACGCAGAGGAAAGGGCAGGGGGAGAGAGGGAGCGGAACTCGTCGACGCGATCAAGCCCGCTGCCGTTGGGCGGCGGGGTTGCAGCTTTCACCCGCGCCGTCTAACGACGGCGGGCTTGAAAACGTCAATGCTCCTTTCTCCGTCTTTCTCGGCCTTTGCCTCTGCGTCTCTGCGCCTCTGCGATTAGCTCCCCGCCAATAAGACCGCGCAGGCGGACGAGGCGGCGGCAGCGCGATAGGGTGATGGCGACGACAATTCCGACCATCGGGGAGCCGCGCCATGACCGCACCTTTCGCCGACCGACTGCTGGCTGCGTGCCGGGCCAAGGGGAACGCCCTGTGCGTGGGGATCGACCCGCGCTGGGACATGCTGCCCCGCGAAATCCGCCAGCGGCACGCCGGCGGCACGCTCGACGACGCGGCGGCGGCGCTGTCCGAGTTCGGGCTGCGCGTGCTCGACCTGGTCGCCCCGCACGTCTCCATCGTCAAGCCGCAGAGCGCGTTCTTCGAGGCGTGCGGGCCGGCGGGCATGGTTGCCTTGCAACAGGTGTTGAAGCGTGCGCGCGAGCTGGGGCTGCTCACCATCCTCGACAGCAAACGAGGCGACATCGCCTCCACCGCCGAGGCGTACGCCGACGCGGCGCTGGGCGGCACGCTGCACGAAGGCCAGCGGCACGACGTGTGGCCCGCCGACGCGATGACGGTCAACCCGTACCTGGGCCGCGACGCCGTCGAGCCGTTCCTCGCCAGCGCCCGTCGGCATCAAGCCGGCGTGTTCGTATTGGTGCGGACCAGCAACAAGGGGGCGAAGCTGTTCCAGGACCTGCCCTGCGAAGGCAGGCCGCTCTACCAGCATGTGGCCGAGGCGGTCGGCGCGTGGGCGTCGGAGAACGTCGGGGCGAGCGGGTTCGGCGACGTGGGGGCGGTCGTCGGCGCGACGCACCCGGCGGAACTCGCGAAGGTGCGGGCGCTGACGCCGAACGTGATCTTCCTCGTGCCCGGCTACGGCGCCCAGGGGGGCGGGGCGGGCGACACCGCAGCGGCGTTCCGCGCCGACGGCGCCGGCGCGGTCGTCAACAGCTCGCGCGGCATCACCGCCAGCTTCGCCTCGGACGAGCCGAAGTGGGAGCAGGCCATCGAAGCCGCGACGAAGGCGTCGATCGCCGACCTGCGCGCCGCGACGCCGATGGGCCAGCTGCGGCTGTGACGCTCAGTCGCCGAGGCCGAGTTCCTGCAGAGATTTGCCGTCCAGAACGGCATCAACTAGCATTTCGATCTCGTCCGTAGTCAGGCCTTGCAGGCGCTGAAGCACAACGTCGGAAAGCGTGCCGAATCGCCGGGTGAGCAGTCGTTGCAGGACTTTCAGTTCCCCCTCCTGGTGCCCCTTCCGTTTGCCGATCTGCTCGCCCTTCTGGATGCCGATCTGCTCGCCCTCCTGGACGCCGATCTGCTTGCCTTTCTCGAACCAGGTCGTGTTCATGGCTTGGACGCCTCGGTAGGGGGTGCCGGACAGGATGTCGTCGAACTTGCGTTTTTGTTCTTCATCGAGGGGAATGTAGGCGTGCACGCACTCGCTGAGGAGAAATCTCTGCTGTTCCCGCAGCGGCGCTTCGACGAGTTTCTCCAGCGCCTTGGCGCCAAGCTTCGCGACCTCGTCGGGCGGGATGCGCATCAGCGCGGCGAGGGCGACGCCGAGCCAGTTGTCCCCGTTCACGTATTGTAACGCGTCGAGGGCGGGGAGTCCCACGTAAAGGTACTCGAAGCGGATCGGCCGCAGCTCCCAGAAGTGCTCCTCGTAGACATCGACGCCGATGCCGTCGAGGCCGACCTTGAGGAACAGGGCGATGGGCAGCACCGGCATGCCGTGGCGCTCACGCAGGCTGGTGTACGAGCGGTGCATGCGCCAGCGCAGCAGGTTCGCCGTGTCGGGCGACTCGATCTCGATGTGGACCAGCGCCAGCCATTGTTCCGACTCGCCCGGATGTTGTCCGGGGACCGCCTCGCGGGTGGGAAGTTTGGCGACGAGGTCGAGAACGCGGCGCGTGCCGTCGGGCGGGTCGGGGAAGACTTCCTTGTCAAGCCACTCGACTTTTTCCGTGTCGAGCCGGGCGGCCCAGTCGGCGAAGAAGAGGCGCAGGAAGTCGCCGAAGAACTCGCGGATCAGTTCTTTGAATCTCTGGTCGTGGTCTTGCATCGTCGGCGAGCCTCACACGTCCTTGCGGGAGAAGCTGATCATCGCGATGGTGGCAACGATCACCGAAGCCGCCAGACTGCCGAAGACGATGCGTTGGATTTCGAGGCCGTCGTAGTTGCCTCGCAGGATCGCGGGGAGGTTGTTGAGGACGCGGTCGGGGGTGGGCAGGTGGCCGGGCAGCAGCGACAGGAGAAAGCCGCCGCCGTACAGGGTCAGCCAGACGATGGCGATGCTGAGGACGGTGTTGCTCGACAGGGCGCTGACACTGACGCCGCAGGTGACGACGAAGACGAGCAGTGACGCGACGACGACGAGGGCGGCGAAGCTGCCGTGCAGCGTGAGGGCGTCGCTGTGCAGCAGGAAGAACGCGCCGCCGACCGCGACGATGGCCTTGGTGAAGAACGTCGCCATGACGACGGCGAGGCGGGAGTGCCATTTGCCCAGGAAGTACTGGTGCCGGCTGATACCCCGGCTGAGGACGGAGTCGGCCATCGTGCCCAGCTCGGCGGTGATGGTGCCGGCGGTCAGGACGATGATGAGGGTGATGCTGCCAAACATGATCCAGTGGAGCAGGCGGCCGATGGTTTCGGGGGCGTGCTGGAGCATGCCGGATTCCTGCATGGCGCCGTAGCGGTAGAGCAGGTAGCCGATGGCGGCGCCGAACGACAGCAGCACCCAGACGCGGTAGAGCCAGCTTTGCAAGGTCTGCTTGGCGTCGGACTGCAGCACCGCCCAGTACGGCAGGAAACGGTTGACCCGCAGCGTCGGAGCGTTCGGCGTGGCGTCCATGCGAATTTCCTTGGGCAAGCCCCACCATGAGCAACGCGATTGGTGGGGGTCGAACCCCCAGGAATCGCGTTGCTCATCCTGGGGCTTGGTCTACGCCGCGTCTTTTTCGGTGTAGGCGCGGGCGAAGCCGCGCGCCTCCTCCTTCTCGACGAGGTCGAGGAAGGCGGCCTCGGTCTGCTGGCCGACGCTGCGGATGCTCACCACCGTCACCTTGTTGTCGGCCAAGGTCATGAACACGTTCGCCAAGGCCGACGCGTTGTTCACCTCGTCGGCCAGGCGCAGGTCGAGGCGGCGCTGGCGCAGGTTGATCGTCTTGAAATCGGAGATGCCCTTCAACGCCGTCATCGCCTTGGTGATCGCCTTCTGGTCGCCTT
>JAYSSW010000119.1:0-2303 GCA_043720335.1 Planctomycetia bacterium | reverse complement strand
CCCCGCCGGGGCAAAAACGCCGGTTTGATTGCACACTGCGTGGGGGGAATGCGCCGTCTCAGTTCGCGCGTTCTATGACGAGGCGCTGGCCGCGTTCGTCCTCGACGACGAGGTCGTTGGCGGTGAGGTTGAGGATGCGCAGGACTTGAACTTCAGGCCGGTTGGTTTTGGGGTTGGTGGTGGTCGAGTGGATCTTCTTGTCCTCGACGCGGATGGTGGCGTTCACGGTTGCATTGGCGCCTTGCACATTGACGTTGCCGACCATGGCGCTGTCGGGGGAGAAGTCGAAGGTGGCGCCGTCCTGAGGGCCGCCGACGACGACCCACTTGCCGACCAGCGCGGCGGGGACGACGTTCTACTTGGCGTCCTTCTTCTCCTTCGCCGGCTCCGGCAGCCCGAACGCCGACAGCGTGAACTCGCGGTCCGGCGCCTTCGCGTCGAGGCGCAGGTTGTACGTCGTGACGCTGCGGCTGGTCGATTTGCCGTCCATCTCGCCGCCGTCCGACTTCAATTCGGCAACCCGGCGTTTGGGCCGTGGAAACTTGCCGAGCTTCCCTTCGTATTCCGTGGTGATCTTGCTGAGTGTTTTTCTCAAACCGCTTTCATTCAAGATCGATTCCGATTCCTGGTAAACCAGGGAAAGCCCGAGGTCGATGTCGAAATAGGCGACTCCCTTATTGGTATGAGCCTCATCTGGCAGGTCGATGCGAGCGACATTGGTGAATCGAACACTGAACAGATTCTGCTTTCCCTTGCGGACAACTTCCGTCTTCTCCAGCCGCGTTTTTTGCTCATCGAAAAGATGAGGTGGATAGTTGATGGACAGGCGGTTGACGACTGCTTTCGGAAGCGACATACGGCCGTACACGATCTGGTTCGGCTTGCCTACTTTCTGCCCCGCCAAGCGCCATTTGCCGTTTTCTTCGAGCAGCTCAAACCCATAGGTCGCGTTGTACCCGAATGCATTTTTGCTGCCGGGATCCCCCTCGCGCTGCTGGTGCTCGATCATCAGCATGCTCGTCGCGTTCTGCTTGAGGGTGTCAGTGAACGTGTGTTTGGTTTTTCTGTTTTCGGAAACGGAGTCAACTTTCCATTCCACCGTCCCCTGCACCTGTCCCACGATCTTGTCCCATTCGGCGGCTTTGCGCTTGAGCTGGGCGAGGTAGTCCGGCGTCTGGGCGGCCAGCATGCCAGGAGCCAGCACGAGGAGCAGCGCGGCCAATCGCGGGGCGGGGATCATGGCAGTCTCCTTTTCCGAAGGGGCGTGACGATGCCAACGAGAAGCGCCGGTATTGTAACGGCGTCCTGTGCGAGGTGGAAAGCGAATCCAGGCAACCCGATTCGTCGATTCGTCAGGCGTGACGCCTGGTTTTTCCCCCTGCCGGGGCAGTTCAGCTTGCGGCGTGGGCTGCGTCGCGCTGCGCCAGCACCGCGGGCGCGGAGTCGCGGGAGTGGTCCTTGCCTCGGTAGCCGCCGAAGTCGTTGAACCAGAAGCGCTTGGCCAGGCGGTAGGCCCAGTTCTTCTCCGGGATGGCGACGGCGGGGTTGTACTGCGACGTTCGCACCTCCATCGCGTCCAGCTCGGCGCCGGCGGTCTTTCGCACCGTGGCGTCGCGGGCGCCGTGCTTGTCGACCAGCTTCTTGAGCAGGTCGGGCCGCTCCAGCACGATGCAGCCGCGCGTCGTCTCCAGGGCCAGGTCGCGGAAGTCCTGCAGGAAGGCCGACTGGTAGAACTTGTCCTTCAAATGTCGGTGGTCGGCCTGCGTGTGCTTGATCGAGTCCTTCGTGAACTGGATGATCGGGCACGGCTCGATGTCGCCCCACGGGTTGATGTGGTGCGTCAGCCCCGTCGCCGCCGGGCACAGTGCTTCGCCTTCGCCGTCGAAGTAGGCGTCGATGATGACGATCGGCTTCTTGGCCCGCATCTCAACGACGAACTTCCGCACCTGAAGCTGCTGCTCCGGCGTCAGGCACAACTCGTGCGACGCGTCCGGCCCCATCGGGCGGTAGACGTGGAACCACGTGTACATCACCCCCATCTCGATCAGCCGGTCCAGCCACTTCTCGTTCAGCAGGTCGTCGATGTTGGTTTTGCAGATGCTGGTGCAGACGCCGGTGAAGACCTTGTTGCGCAGGCAGTTCTCGATCCCCTGCATGGTCTTCGACAGCACACCGTCGCGGCCGCGGCGCTGGTCGCTGACGATCTCGCTCCCCTCGACGCTGATGAGCGGCGTGATGTTGCCGAGCTGCCTCATCTTCTTCGCTTTTTCATCGGTGATGAAGTGGCCGTTCGTGAAGATCTG
>JAYSSW010000118.1:0-4966 GCA_043720335.1 Planctomycetia bacterium | reverse complement strand
CTGGCTCGCCTGCTGGCTGGCCAGCGTCAACGCCGTCGCCTTTCTCGGCTTCGGCCTCGACAAGTGGTTCGCACGCAGCGACCGCCTGCGCATCCCGGAACTGGTCCTGCACTCGCTCAGCGCCGTCGGCGGCAGCCCCGGCGCCTTCCTCGGCATGAAGGTCTTCCGCCACAAGACCATCAAAGGCTCGTTCCGCATCCTCTTCTGGTGCATCGTCGTCACCCAGCTGCTTTTGTCCCTGTGGATTGTCAAAAAGGCGTGGTGGGAATAAGCTATTCATTCGGTCCGCGCGGCGGTCCCACGCACGGGACGGCCGGGCATCCTCCGCTCGACCGGGCGAAGGAAGCAAAGGCATTCTTCGGCAAACAGGAAAGCGAAACTGACATGGCGGTACCTAAGCGACGGACTTCGCATGCCCGGCAAGGCAAGCGGCGGAGCCACCTGCACCTGACCGTGCGCCAAAACACCTACTGCACCCGCTGCGGCGAGGCGAAACGGCCCCACTTCGTCTGCTCGCACTGCGGCTGGCACAACACCCAGAACCGCGAAGCGGTCCAGATCGAGACCGAGGAGAACGAGTAGCCATGCCGCTCTGGGACGAGACGTTCACCATCGACATGGTCGGTCCAGATCGAGACCGAGGAGAACGAGTAGCCATGCTGCAAATCGCACTGGACGCGATGGGCGGCGACCACGCGCCCGGCCCCATCGTCGCCGGCGCGATCCGCGCCGTGCAGAACGACGCGGAACTTCGCGTCGTTCTTGTCGGCGACCAGGCCCAGATCGAGCCGCTGCTGCAAAACGCCGGCGCGGTCCGCGACCGCCTGGAGATCGTCCACGCCTCGCAGGCCATCACCATGGAGGAAACTCCCGTGGTCGCCCTGCGCAAGAAGCCTGACAACTCCATCAGCCGCTGCTGGCAGCTGCTCAAGGAACGCAAGGTCGAGGCCATCGTCAGCGCGGGCAACACCGGCGCCATGGTCGCCTGCGGCACCGTCATGCGCCTCTTCCTCAAAGGCGTCCGACGCGCCGGCATCGCCACCCTCATGCCGACCTTCACCGGCCACTCCGTCATGCTCGACGTCGGCGCCAACGTCAGCCCCAAGGCCACCCACCTCTTCCAGTACGGCGTCATGGGCGACATCTTCGCCAAGAAGATCTTCAAGAAGGAATCCCCCAAGATCGGCCTGCTCAACGTCGGCTCCGAGGAGGCCAAGGGCAACGACCTCGCCAAGGAAACCCACGCCCTCTTCAACAACAGCCCCCTCAAAGCCCAGTTCATCGGCAACATCGAGGGACGCGACATCAACAAGGGCGTCTGCGACGTCATCGTCACCGACGGCTTCGTCGGCAACGTCGTCCTCAAGGTCTGCGAAGGCGTCTTCGACTTCGTCATGAAGGCCGTCGGCAAGGAGGTCCTCGGCTCCCTCGTCAACGAGAAGGCCATCGCCCAGCAGGCCCTCATGAACCTCGTCAAACGCTACGACCACGAGGAGTTCGGCGGGGCCCCCCTCCTCGGCGTCGACGGCATCTGCATCATCTGCCACGGCAGCTCGAAGGAACGCGCCATCGAGAACGCCCTGGCCATGTCCGCCAAGTACGCCCGCGCCAAGCTCAACGAGGCCATCGTCCAGGAGTTGGCTGAAAGCCCGCCGCCTCCCGCGGAGGAGTAGCCTGAAACCGCGCGGCGACAACCCGTTTCTCGCAACGTCCGAGCCTGAGCGCCAAGCGAAGGGGGATTTTCCTTCGCTTGGCGCTCAGGCTCGGACGTTGCCACGCATGCATCGCCGCTCGCCGTTGCCATGCGATTGAGTCGATTGGACGCTTCCTGAACAAGCCTCTCTCCCCGCCTGATGGCCGACCCGCCCCGCAAACGGTAGAAAACGCCTCGGGTTCTCCGTTTCCCGCACGCACGGCAGGGACATCATGGCCAAGATCGCTTTCCTCTTCCCCGGGCAGGGCGCCCAGTTCGTCGGCATGGCGGCCTCGCTCCACGACTCCCTCCCCGCCGCCAAGTCGCTCTTCGACCAGGCCAGCGAACTGCTCGGCTACTCGCTCATCGACGTCTGCAAAGCGGGGCCGAAGGAACGCCTCGACAGCACCGCCGTCAGCCAGCCGGCCATCTACGTCGCCAGCCTCGCCGCCCTCGAAAGCCTACGGCAGCAGCAGCCCGAGGTCGAAGCGCAGTGCGTCGCCGCGGCGGGGCTGAGCCTCGGCGAGTACACCGCCCTCGCCTTCGCCGGCGCCCTCCCCTTCGCCGACGGCCTGAAGCTGGTGAAGACGCGCGGCGAAGCGATGCAGGCCGCCGCCGACGCCACCCCCAGCGGCATGGTCAGCGTCCTCGGCCTGGAGCTGGCGAAAGTCGAGGAGCTGTGCGCCAAGGCACGCCCGGCCGGCGTCATCGAAGTGGCCAACCTGCTGTGCCCCGGCAACATCGTTGTGTCCGGCGCGAACGCGGCGTGTGACGAAGTGGAGCGCCTGGCGCCGGAGATGGGGGCGATGAAGACGATCCGCCTCGCAGTCGCTGGGGCGTTCCACACGACGATCATGAAGCCGGCCGACGACAAGCTGGCCGCCGCCGTGGCGCAGACGCCGCTGCAAGGCGCCCGCGTCCCGGTCTGGTCGAACGTCGACGCCCAGCCGCACACGCAGCCCGACGAGTTCCGCAGCCTGCTGGTGCAGCAGGTGCTGTCGCCGGTCCGCTGGGAGCAGACGATGCGCAACCTGCTGGACCAGGGGGTCGAGTCCTTCTACGAGATCGGCCCCGCCCGCGTCCTCGCCGGCCTGCTCAAGCGCGTCAACCGCAAGATCGAATGCGTCAACGTGCAAGCTTAGCAGGGGTCAGGGGGCAGGGGGCAGCAAATACCCTCCACGGTTATCAAGCCCGCTGCCGTTAGGCGGCGGGGTCCAGAAGACTCCGGTCCGCACCTTCACCACGCAAACCGTCCAGGCCGGCGAGCTGCGCCGCGCGAAGGAGTGACCGCGATTCTTGCAACGTCATGCACCCAGCCGCGTGCAGCGGCGCATTCCCCCTGAGCCCGAAGCGCGAAGCGAGGAAAGCCGCGCGACGATGCCGAGATGGGGGGAACGGCGACTCGCGCAGCGAGAGCCGCCCGCTCGCTGTGCATCGGCGAACGGGAAACGACGCGGCATCGTGTCGTCGCGCGGCTTTCCTCGCTTCGCGCTTCGGGCTCAGAAGTCAAAACAACAACAACTTCACGGCTTGTCTTCTTCTGCCGATTGTACCGCGCGAAGATCGACCGGCTCCCCCAGCCGCATGCAGCAGCGGACGAGCAAGCCCGTCGCGGCGCCCACAGGGAACGAGATGTACCAGTGAATGACGACCATCGCCAGGCCGATTGGGCCGCCCATCAGCATGCCGCCGATGACCGGAGACAACAGCCCCCACGCCGCTGCTCCCACTGGAGTTTCCCGCCGCACTGCGAACACCAGAAACGACCACACGAGAATCGACGGCAGAACCAGCCCGAAGGACTCCGATCCCGGCATCCAACTACCCGTCATACAGCCAAGGATCATCTGCCAGCCGACCACCGACATCCCGATGACCGTCAGCACCACCAGCACGAAGCACAACAGCAGGATCATGGCGGACTCCGCAGGGGACCAGCGACGACCTGTTCGTTCATGACGTTTGCACCGCTCGCCCGCCGGGCGGCCCCACCGCATGAACCGCGAACCGAACGTCGTTTCAACCGGCCAACGGGCAGAAGAAAGGCTCGCCCGACGGACTGAGCCCGAAGCGCAAAGCGAGGAAAGCCGCGCGATGATGCCGAGATGGGGGAACGGCGACTCGCGCAGCGAGAGCCGCTTGCTGCGCATCGGCGAACGGGTCAAGCTGACGTTCGTATCGTCGCGCGGGGCGGCCTCGCTATGCGCTTCGGGATCAGCCAACCTCACCCGCGCAGCTTCGCGAGCAGCTCGCGCAGCTCGAACGGCAGCGGCATCTCCCAGTGCATCGGCTCCTCGGTCACGGGGTGGACGAAGCCCAGCTCGGTCGCGTGCAGGAACAGGCGCGGGCTGTTGCTGCTGTCGGGGATCACCTCGCCGCCGGGGCGGCGGTTGTAGACCTTCTCGCCACACACCGGCGTCCCCTTCTCGGAGAGGTGGATGCGGATCTGGTGGGTGCGGCCCGTCTCCAGCCGGCACGACAGCAGCGTGTGGTGGGGCAGCTGCTCCTCGATGGAGACGTGCGTGATCGCCTCCTTGCCGGGGGTGGGCAGCTCGGTGCTGCCGCGCCGGCCGTCCCCGCGGTCGCGCACCAGCACCGAGCGGATCACCTGCGGCGCGAAGCGGCCCTGCACCAGGGCGAGGTAGCGGCGCTTCACGGTGTGCTGGCGGAACTGGATCCCCAGGCCGCGCTCCGCGTCGACCGTGCGGGCGAAGACGAGCAGGCCGCTCGTCTCCTTGTCGAGCCGCTGCACGATGCGGAGCTTCGGCTTCGGCTCGTGCTTCTGGCGCGGCAGCTGCATGCCGATCTGCCGCATCACCAGGTCGTCGAGTGTGGGGACCAGCAGGCGGCGCGGCTCCAGCCAGCTCCGCTCCGACGGGTGACGCACCGTGCTCAGCCCCGACGGCTTCTCGACGACGACGACGTGCGTGTCGATGTGGCGCAGGGTGATCTTGTCGACGTGGTCGGCCGGCGGGCGCGACGACTCGCGGTGGACGACGACAACGTCGTGCTCCTTGAGGCGGCGCGCCTCGTCGAGCCACAGGTCGCCGTTGATGTGGACGTGCCGCCCGTCGATGAGCTTGCGGACCTGCGTCCAGCTCCGGTCGGGCATCCACAGGCGCAGGAGGGCGGCGATGGTCTTGCCGGCCTGGTCGGCGGCGACGTGGAAGGTCTGGGTCTTGTCGGCCATGAAGGTGGCTTTTCCCGGCTCGTGGCGTGGATCGTGGGTCATCCCGCCATTTTACCACTTCCCGCCCGCATTGCGACGCGCGA
>JAYSSW010000117.1:0-2307 GCA_043720335.1 Planctomycetia bacterium | reverse complement strand
TTGTCGCCGCCGGGCTGGTCGGCGCCGGGCTGGCCGCCGCCGGGCTGGTCGGCGCCGGGCTGGTCGGCGCCGGGCTGGTCGGCGCCGGGCTGGTCGGCGCCGGGCTGGTCGCCGAGAGGGTTGCGTGCTTTTTTGGCTTGCATGTTGGCTACCTGTTGCGGGAGGAAGGAACCAGCGGGCGCGCGCCTGCGCGTCAGACGGCGGAGGCGGAGGCGGCGCGGGCCTTGGCGTGGGCGACGTCCTTGCAGTACTTGTCGACGACCTGGAGCAGCTTCTCGGGCTTGAAGGGCTTGGTGACGTACTCGGTGGAGCCGGCCCAGCTGCCGCGCAGCTTGCTGAACATGCCGTCCTTGCCGGAGAGCATGATGATGGGCAGCTTGGCGGTCTCCTTGTTCTGGCGGAGGAACTTGCAGAACTGGTAGCCGTCCATCGTGGGCATGTTGATGTCGAGGAAGATGAGGTCGGGGACGCCGTGGTTGCGCATCTTCTCGATGGCCTCCTGGGGCTCGGCGGCGGCGACGACGCGGTGGTTGGCCTTCTCGAGCGTCATGGCGACGAGCTTGCGTACCGTGGGGCTGTCGTCGACGACGAGAATGGTGCGGCGCTGGGCCTCCTTGAGCCGAGCCTCCTCCTGGACTTTCCGGCTGCGGAGGACCTCCTCGGCCTGCTGGAGCCTGCGGTTGAGGCTGTTCGACAGGCTGCGGAACTCGGCGTCGCCGGGCTTGTGCCCCTGGGCGGCCTGGAGGAACAGGGCGGCGTCCTCGGTCTTGCCCAGGTTGAGCAGCGCCAGCGCGACGTGGAAGAGGGAGTGGAAGGAGGGATCCGTCTCGGCCGCGCGGGCGAGGCGGTCCAGGGCCTTCTTGACGACGTCGCGGCGCAGCGAGGGATTGTGCAGGAACAGCTCGGCGTTCTTCAGCGACAGGGCGGCGGAGCAGGCGCGGCACTTGTCGTCGGCCTGGTCGACGCGGGCTTCGCACAGCGGGCAGTGCCAGACCGGGGCGGCGTCGGCGAGCTGCTTCCGGTAGTAGGCGGCGCCTTGGCGGGCGCGTTCGTTGGCGGGGTTGATCGTGAGGACGCGCTCGAGGTGGGCGATGGCCTCGGCGGGCTGGTCGGTGACCCCGGCGAGCCAGAGCCAGGCGGTCTCGTTGCCCGGGTCGCGGCGGGCGGCCTCGGTCAGCCAGGCGTGCGCCTGGGGGCGGTTCTCGGCCTTGGCGGCGTCGACGCCGGCGAGCAGGTAGGCGGATTTCAGCCCGGTCTGGGCGCGCTCGTTGGCGGGGTTGAGTTCGAGGACGTGGAGCAGGCAGTCGAGGGTGTCGCGCGGGGACTCGCCGACGCCGCCGAGCCAGAGCCAGACCGTTTCGTTGCGGGGGTCGAGCGCCACCGCCTGGCGCAGCAGTTTGCGCGTGAGGGCTTTGTCGCCTCGGCGGGCCGCCGCCATTCCGTCGCGGAGCAAGGTCAGCACTTCAGGCTGGGACACGGGTCAACTCCTTCCAGGGGGATCGACAGGCGGGGGGCCGCACCAGGCGTCCGCAGGCGATCAGGACCAAGCCGAATTTCTCACCACAGAGACACGGAGGAAAGACCAGGAGACGAAGATTCAGAGGGACAGCAAGGCAACGAAGCGAGCAGAGTGTCGATGCGGTTCAAGGTTGCAACCCCGCTCTTTCCCCTGTCTTTCTCGGTGTCCTCTGTGCCACTGTGGTTAGAAGCTGTTTCAAAACCTCGTGTGACGGAAATAGTCTCTTGCGACAGAAGGCGAGCGGCGCGGCGTAAGCCCGCCGTGAAAATTTCCGTTCGTGCAAATGACACGCTTGTCGTCGCAAACTCCACGCATCGATGCGGTTTTTCACGGCGGGCTTACGCCGCGCCGCTCGCCGTTGCAAAGAAGTTGCGACTCGCGAAGTATTGAAACAGCTTCTTAGCTCTTGTGAGAATCAAGGAACTAGCGTTTCACGAACTTGTCGATGCCTTCGTCCTTCCAGACCTTGAGCGTGGCCTGGTCCTTCGGGTCGATCTTGATCCCGATCGCGTTGACGGGGACGGGGTTCTTCTTCTGGATCTCTTCCCAGTTCTTGCGGATGCGCGGATCGACTGCCATGGCGGGACTCCTCTCGAAAAAAATTCTGTTCCGGATTCGGACGGGGGACGTTGGAACGCGGACCCCTGCGAGGGACGCGTCAAGGAACCATCAGCGCCGGGCTGGGGGCCGGCCAGGGCCAGCGCGCACTCTGGGGGGTTCTGTGAATCTGGGGGCTTGCGCCCGGGGCCGTTGCCGCGTATGATTCCCGTCGCGTCGTTCCGCGCTCG
>JAYSSW010000116.1:0-2309 GCA_043720335.1 Planctomycetia bacterium | reverse complement strand
CTTGTGGAACCAGTTGAAGTACTCCTCGCGCTGCTTCTCGGTCCAGCCGGTCTTCACGTTGCGCAGCGAGAAGGCGTACTCGATCTGCTCCTCCTGCGTCGGCGCCTTGGCGATGCCCGTCAACAATTTCTCGACCGTCCCCGGCTGCTCGCAGTGGGCGATCAGCTTGCCCAGCTCCGCGTTCAGCTCGCGGCTCACGGTCGGGAAGCGCGGCGTGAACTGCTTGCCCAGCGCCGCCTTCGCCTCGGCGTCGAGGCCGAGCCGGATCGCCGCGAGCTGGTAGGTGCGCAGCAGATCGACGCGCTGCTCCGTGGTCAGCTTGTCCCAGTCGATCTTGCCGAGCGATTCGAGGATGCGCGGCGTCAGGGTCTTGTCGCCGAGGCGGACGAGGCCGAGGATCGCGTGGATGCGGGCGATCGGACTTTTCTCGGCGAGCGCCTTGTCCTGCCAGGTCGTGGCGTCCTGGAACTCGAGCACGGTGCGGGCGGCGTAGCGGAGGAAGCGGTCGGCGTGATCGAGGTACGGCCAGGCGATCTCGACCGCCTTGGGGTCGTTCTTGCCGTAGTACGATTCGAGCTTGCGGCGCGCTTCGCGCAGTGGGTTCACGACCGGCTTGATCGCGGGGGCGTCGGTTGATTCCTTGCCGACGTAGGTGACGCGGTAGAGGCCGGACATGGTGCCGCGTCCGCCGGTGGTGAAGTAGAGGGCGCCATCTTTCGGATTGACGACGACATCGGTGAGGGGGAGCGGCGTGCCGGTGATGAACTCTTCGAGCTGGCCCTTGTAGGAGGCGCCGTCGGGGGTGAGGTGGCAGGCGTAGAGCTTGCCGTAGGACCAGTCGCAGAGGAAGAGGGCGTCCTGGTACTTGGCGGGGAACTTGGCGCCGTAGCCGAAGGCGACGCCGGTGGGGCTGCCGGGTCCGACGTCGACGACGTTGGGGAGGCTGTCGGGGTAGTAGGCGGGGAAGTTGCTGGTGCCGGAGCGCCAGCCGAACTCGCTGCCGTCGACGGCGTGGCAGACGCGCGTCGGCTTGTACCAGGGGAGATTGATGTCCCATTCCATGTCGGAGTCGTAGGTGAAGAGTTCGCCGTCGCGGTTGAAGGCGGCGTCGTACTGGTTGCGGTAGCCGATGGAGACGAGCTCCCAGTTCTTGCCGTCGGGGTCGGTTTTGCAGATGTAGCCGCCGGGGGCGAAGATGTTGACGGCGTGTCCGCTGGCGTCCCACTGTCGTTGGATGAGGAAGTCCTCGCCCCAGATCTTCGGGACGAGCGAGTTGGAGAGCTTGGTGAGCTTGGTGTGGTTGCCGCACAGGACGTGGAGCGACTTGCCGTCGGGGGAGAGGACGATGGCGTGGGCGCCGTGCTCGCCGCCGCCGTCGATCTGGCGGAGGAGTTCCTTGGAGTCGAGGTCGTCGTCGTTCTTCGACGAGCGGACGCGCCACAAGCCGTGCGCGTTCTTGCTGCCCTCGTTGACCATGACGTAGAGGCTGTCGAACGCCCAGCAAAGGCCGTGCGCCCCGCCGATGTCGGCGGTGATCTTTTCGACCTTGGTGTCGTCGGCGGTCTTGCCCGGCGTGACGCGGTAGAGCCGGCCGTTCTGGTCGGAGGTGATGAGGCGTCCCTTGGGATCGACGCACAGGTTGACCCACGATCCCTGCTCCTTGGGGGGGACGGAGTGGATCAGTTCGACCTGGAAGTCCTTCAAGGCCTTGATGAGCTTGACGGGGGTCGCCGTCGGCGTGACGAACTTGGGCTTACCGGCGGCGGCGGCGCCTTTGCCCTTGCCGTCCTGGGCGCCGAGGGGAAACAGGAACGCCAACGCCAAGGTCCCCGCGAGCAGGGGGACCGCCAGCCAAATGCGCGACTTCAACACGTTTGCCACTCCACAAGCCAAGAGCATCGGGTATTGCGAGAGAATGCGGGACGGAGCCTTCCTCGACCCCGCCATTATTGCCATTCCTAGCCGCCAAACAAGCATTTCCCCAGATTACGAAATCGGAACCGCGAGCGTCGGGCGAAATTCGTTTCTTCGCGGGGCGTGGCGGGGTACGATGAGCGGCCGGCGACCCGCTTCCCGCGTCGAGGAAAGTCGAACCGAACGAAAGCCCAGGGACAGCCGTCCCTGGGGATTTGAATACCCAGGGACGGCTGTCCCTGGGCTTTCCGTGGGAAGCAGTTCTCCGACGTGGGAAAGGGTTCATAAACCAACCCCTGCCCGCCATCGCAATCTCCCTCCCGCCAGCCAGTCATCGAGGTAAGTTCATGAGACGGTTACCACGTTCCTCTCCCCTGCGAACCGCCTGTTTCGCG
>JAYSSW010000115.1:0-4973 GCA_043720335.1 Planctomycetia bacterium | reverse complement strand
TTTAACCCAACCTCGGCAACCATCAGAGATGCTTGCTGCGAATCGGACTGACCAGGAGCGGAGGCATTCTTGATGCCCCTGCTCGCAGCCAACCTGCGATCCAAACCAACTCGAAAACTTCTCGGCCCCATCACGTCGGGAGGATTGATTTACAACCATCCTGCTTCTTCGTCAACCCTGTTTTCGGCTTTTTCTCGAACCAACTTTCGCATGTCTTGTGGAGACGACCGGGATCGAACCGGCAACCTTCGGCTTGCAAAGCCGACGCTCTCCCAATTGAGCTACGTCCCCTTCCTTCGTGGTCGGAAGGCGTGTCGTTTGCTCCGGCAACCCATCGAGTGCGGGCACATGGATTCGAACCATGGACCTCGTCGTTATCAGCGACGCGCTCTAGCCAACTGAGCTATGCCCGCGACGAAACAAAAAAGCCAAACCGACTCGGGTTTGGCCCCATCCGTCGCTTCCTTGGATAGAGCTTAACCTTCTCCGCGAATGATGCTGCTGATTTGAGTCATCGGTCCACCTGAGTCGTTCGCACTTCCAAGGTTGATTCACGGTCGTAAGGGAATTCTAGTCGGCGCTGGCGAAGTGTCAACTGGTTTTGGAAAAAATCTGCCTCTTCGCTTCTTCGCCGCTCCTTGGCCGTGCGTGAAGCGAGGCTACGCATGCAGCGGGAGCGTCTCGTCGGCGAAGGCCACGCGCAGTACTTCGAGCAGGCCAGGATCGTCGATGCGCTCCAGCGCGACAGCGGGGGAGACCCAGTTGCGCTGGCGGAATTCCTTCTCCGGCCAGTCGGCGGTCGCCTGCATCACATGCATGACAAAAACCGTGACGTGGCAGGTGCTGTTGTACTTCGCGTAGAGGTAGCTGCCGACCGGTTCGCGCTGGAGCACGCCGACCAGGCCGGCTTCCTCCCACGATTCCAGGAGGGCGGTTTCGCCGGCGGTCTGGCCGACCTCGATCATCCCTTTGGGGATGACCCAGCGTTTGCCGTTGCTGGAGGTGATGACGCAGACCTTGCCGTTGCGAATCGGGATGGCCGCCGCTTGGCGAAGGTAGGCGGGGTCGTTCGGCATCGGTGGTGGTCCCCGGGACGGGATTCGTGATCGCTACTACAACCATTCACCATTCGGCGGGGCAACGTCAAGCTCTGGAGACGTTTTTGGAGCATTCATCGCGCATCTTTCTCCATTCTAACACAAGCCAGCTGCGCCGCGAGGGCAAAGCTCCTATTTCCTGGGTTTCCTCGCGAATCGTCCTGGGCGGCGCCGATCGCCCGCCTGCAATCCTGGCGAAACCGGAGCACCCACGCGAGGCACGCCATGCTGCGAAAACACGTTGCACAAGCCACCGGACTGGCGTTTGTTCTCCTGTCGCTCGCCTTCGTGCAAGCGGAAGAAGACGCGAAGAAAGCCGACACGATTCGCAAGTAGCGAGGCGGCGTGACTCGCGGAAATCGAAGTCGGCGGGAGTTTGCTGCAATTTACGCGGACGCTACCCGAACCAGGCCGAGGTTTGACGTGTCCTGAACAAGAAAGGTACACCTCCATGCGGAAGCAGGGTCGGATCTCCTTCGGGCTGCTCGTCCAACAGGCGGACGCCGCTCTCGCACAGCGGAAATCGGGGTGCAACTCCCCGGCGGTCCACTCGCATCGCGCGTTCACCTCGGCCTTGCCTCGACGTGGCGGCGGCGTATTCCAGCCCCATCGGAATCCGCCGACCCTGTGAGATGGCCATGCTCGAAGTGCGCGACCTTCGCAAGTCCTACGGCAGCACGCCCGCCGTCGCCGGCGTGTCGTTCCGCGTCGAAGCGGGAGAGATGTTCGGCCTGCTTGGGCCCAACGGCGCCGGCAAGTCGACCACGCTCTCCATCGTCTCCGGCCTGCTCGACGCCGACGCGGGCGAAGTCTTGTTGGCGGGCCAACCCTTCCGCAGCTCACGCCGCGACCTGAAGCACCTGCTCGGCATCGTGCCGCAGGATTTGGCGATCTACCTCGAACTGACCGCCCGCGAGAACCTGCGATTCTTCGGCCAGCTCTACAACCTGTCGGGCGGTGACCTCGAAGCGCGCGTCGACGAAGTGCTGGCCGCCGTCGCTCTGTCGGACCGCGCCGACGACCGGGCGGCCACCTTCTCCGGCGGCATGAAACGGCGGCTCAACCTGGGCGCCGCCCTGGTGCATCGCCCGAAGCTGCTGCTGCTCGACGAGCCGACGACGGGGGTCGATCCGCAGTCGCGCAACCACATCTTCGAGGAGGTCCGCCGCCTGAACGCCGCCGGGTTGACAATCGTCTACACAAGCCACTACATGGAGGAGGTGCAGAGCCTGTGCCCGCGCGTCGGCATCCTCGACCACGGCAAGCTCATCGCCTGCGACACGGTCGCCCACCTGCTCCGCCAACTCCCCGGCCTGCTGCGGCTGCGTGGCGCCAGGCTCACCCCCGCCGCGCTGCGGAAACTCCACGAGCTGCCCGAAATCGAATCGGTGAAGACCAGCGACACAACGGTCGAGCTGGCCTGCCGCGACGTGAAAGCAACCCTGCTGCAACTCGCCCCGATCCTGCGCGACGAAGAGGTCGAGATGACCGGCCTCGAAGCCGAGGAGCCGAACCTGGAGCGGGTGTTCCTGCACTTGACGGGCCGCGCGTTGCGGGATTAGCTTCCACCTTGCGAACGGCCTGCGTCAGCGGGCCGGTTGAATCTCGCGAGAATTGCAAGTTCCACCAGCCAACTTACGCAGGCCGTTCGCCGGAGATGCAGATGACGGCTTCCAACCATCCAATGTTCTTACTCGTGGAGGCGACGATGGCGTACAGCGACTTTTCCCTCGAAGAACTGAAGGCCCAGTTCGGCATCGTGCTGAGCGAGGAAGACCGCCTGTTCGCGGACGTTCCGCCCGTTGCGCCGTCCGTCCGGCTGCTTGAAACGCTGGACGAGAACGTGCCGCTCGCGTCGGCCATCGACACCGAGAAGGCGCGGTCGGAGTTCATCATCGCGCCGCTGCTCGCCGAGTGCCGACGGCTGAAACCGGGCTTTTTCAGCCTGTTTTCGGGCATCGACTTCACGGTCGATTCGAGCAAGGGGCTTTCGGGCCAGTGCGATTTCATCCTCAGTCGCTCGCCGGAGCAGCTCTACCTGAGCGCGCCGGTGGTGATGCTGGTGGAGGCGAAGAACCATCGCATCAAGGAGGGAATCGCCCAGTGCGCGGCCGAGATGATCGCCGCCCAGCGGTTCAACCTCAAGCGAGGCGCTGTGCCAAGCCCGATCTACGGCGCGGTCACCACGGGCAATGTTTGGCGATTCCTCAGCCTGACCGAACTGAAGATCGCCATCGACCGCGACGAGTACCACATCAACGACGCGGGCCACATCCTCGGCGTCCTACTGCACATGCTGGGTTGAGCCGTGTCCGTTTTCGCTTCTCGCGTGCAGCACGGAGACAGCTTCCTCGAAAACGTGCACCATGCGCTGCCGGTCGTGCGGCGTCGAGCAGTTCGCTTGCTCGCTCGCCCAGATGCGCATGGAGTCGAGTTCGCGCAGCAGGCGGTCGCGCAGTTTCGCGTCGATGGGTTTTGTGGGCCGGTCGGCGATGGCGACGGGGATCGCGGACCACTGGGCGAAGATGGCCTGGTTCGACGGGCGGTCGGTGATCGGCTGGGTGCCGCGACAGCGCAACGCGAGCCAGCCGTGCTCGTCGGGGCGGTGCTGCCAATCGAGCGATGCGTGCGACGGCGTGACGGTTCCAGGCGTGGCCGACGCGATGACTTCGCCGTTCCAGAGCAATTCGAGCACGTCGAACGGCAGCCAGCTCTGGGCTTCGGCGTGGATCGCCAACGGTTCGCCGGGTTGAAGAACGATCGATTGACGCGACGGTGTCACGCCGTTGATCGACCACGACAGCAACGACCCGTTGGTCGCGTAGCAACGGCCGGCGCGGACGGCTTCGATCCAGGTCGAATAGTTGAACGGCTCGCCGGGCGCGACCTGGGCGTAGGTGCGCATGCGGCCCAGCGAGGTGGCGTTGCGGTCCTTGCCGCTGGCGCCGACGAGGGGCAGGTGGAAGCCGGCGTCCTGCAGCAGCGCGTAGTCGGCCAGCGCGTCGAACGGCGAGTCCTCGAAGAACGTGATCTCGAACGCGTCGAGCCTGCCCAGGATCAGGTTCGCGAGCGGTTCGCCGAAGCGGAACTCGGGCGCCTCGTGCGTCGTGTTCGCCCAGACGACGAGGCCCTTCTTGCGGTGGCACTGGTCGCACCAGTCGGTCAGCGTCCAGTCGTCGCCGAGCTGGTCGCCGAAGCTGAGCGGATGGACGGCGCGGTGCGAGTGGAGCAGCGCCAGGCTGCCGAGCTTGGGGTGCTGGTTGAAGGTGTTGACCGCGACTCCGTGGCCCGGTGATTGAAGGGCGAACTGCTGGCCGCTGAACGCGGGCATGTTGGTGATGGCCGGTTGCGTTCGTGACTCGGTGTGCGTGGCGAGCAGGTTGACGACGGCCAAGTCTTCCGCCTGCGCTTCGAGCAGCGCCGCGTGCGGCGACAGGTGGTGCGCACGCAGGTCGCCGGAGTGCCAGCCTTGCTCGCGCTGGTTGGTCCAGCGCTGGATGGTTAGCCTCATCGACATCTTGCCCGGCAGCAGCGTGAGTTCGCTGATGACGGGCTGGTACTCCGGCCCCTTGTGGATCTCGACGGTGAGCGGGCCAGGCGGCAGGTTGATCTCGCACGTGCCATCGATGAGCGCGAACGCTTTTCGCCCGACGTAGACGTTCGCGCCCACGTCCTCGTTCACGCCGGTCGCGAACGACGCCAGCCGGCCGAGCGGGGCGCGGTAGGTTCCCTCGGCGTCGGTGAAGCGGATGCGCACCGGCGTCGGCTGCCCGGTGGCGGCGTCGTTGACGCGGACGTGGACGGTTTGCAGTTTCATGAGCCTCGAAATCAAAAAATGAACATCAAGCCCGCTGCCGCTAGGCGGCGGGGTCGTGG
>JAYSSW010000114.1:0-2310 GCA_043720335.1 Planctomycetia bacterium | reverse complement strand
CGGCATGACTCGCCTCCGCAAGAGCAACGTGGTCGCTGGCCGCTGTGGCCTACAGTAGCATTATAGAGCATATTTCGAGCCGGCGTAATATGGTATCCGTCGCCGGAACAGCAACCCTGTCATGGCCTGATGAGTTCCTTCGACGCTCGCTTTTGATGGCGCATCTGGCTCGAATATGGGGGATTTCATGACCCACTCCAAAGAATCCTTCCAGGTTGGTCGTGTTCGGCACCGCGTGCTCCGCACGAAATCGCCCGTTTCCTCGATGGGCATTGCAAGAATCCAGCCACGTGCGGGGGTGACTCTTCTTGAACTCCTAGTTGTCATCTCCATTCTTGGCGTCTTGATGGCGCTGCTCGTGCCTGCGGTTCAAAAGATTCGCGAAACAGCGCTGTTCACTCAGGGTCAGAATCAAATTCGACAGATCGGCTTGGCGATCCACCATTTCTCCGACGGTCACAGCCAGCGCCTTCCTCGGAACCAGCAGGTTTGGGAAAGAACGCTTCTTTTCGTCCCTGATTCCGCAGAGAAAATCCGCCTGCATCGGATCTCCATGCATACGACTGCGCTGTCCAGCATCCTGCCTTATGTCGAGGAAACAGGCCTGTATCAATCGGTGCTCGTTCAAGGCATGATGCCGCTGCGCGCGCCGGCGTCCAAGGGCTTTGTGCTGGCGATTTTCCAGAATCCGCTCGACCCATCGGCCACGGCGGATCCGGTTCTGAGCGATTTCACCACGAGCTATGTGACCAACGCACAGGTGTTCTCCATGCCACGTTCCATCGCTAGCGGCGTGGGCGATGGCTTGTCCAACACCATTTTTGTTTCTGAACACTACCGGGAATGCCAGCGAGTGTATTTCGACTTGTTTTCACAGCACAACCTCGGGCGTTGGCGGCAGAAAGGGAACTTTAGCTCTCCGACTTTCGCGGACAATGGCTATGCGAGTTGGTTCAGCATTTTCGACCAGCCGGAAAGCAACGATTTCGCTCCCACCACGTCGGGAAATCCGCCGCGAAGCAAATCCGCAGGAATGGTGACGTTCCAAGCACAACCTCGTCTCGACCAGTGCGATCCTCGCCTGCCAAATTCCGCCAGCTCGCGCGGCTTGCAAGTGGGCATGGGGGACGGCTCGGTGCGAACCGTTCATCGGAGCATTGACCCTTATGTTTTCTGGGCGGCGGTCACGCCGGATCGTCGCGAAGTCGATCCTCCCGATTTTTGAGTCAAAGCCGAACCGCGAAAACACTGAACACTCCCATGCTATGGCAAGGGTTCCACGACTATTCCGCATCACCCGCACGTTCCGCAGCCATCGTCATTGGCAACGCCCGAGCCTGAGTGCCGTTTCATCCCTCGAAGTCGAAGCGCACCGCGCCTTCCTCCAGCTTCAGCTTGGCGTCGAACGGCTTGCCGGCCTTCGAGCGGAAGCCTTTGACGAGGGGGCTGCGGCCGGTCTTCAGCAGCGCCTGGGCGACGCGGACGCCGAGCTTCTTGCCGGCGATGGTTTTCCAGATGGTGAACTTGCAGCCGTCGCGCCAGCCGCTGCACGCGAACGATTTTTCCTGTTCGACGACCTCCTTGCCGCACAACGGGCAGACGCCGATGGCGCCTCCCTTCTTCGCAGCGGGAAGTTTGCGCTGCGGCGTGTCCGTTGACTCTTCGCTCCCTTCCTCCGCCAGCTCCTTCTTGCGGCGCGGGGCGCGCGGCCCTTTCGCCCGGCTCGCACGCTTCGGCGCCGCTTCGCCTTCGCCCGCTTTCTCCGGCGCCTGTGGCACGCGGATCTCCAGCACCGCTCCCGAATCGGCGAGTTGCAGCACCACGTCGCCGACGCCGTCGATCTTGATTGGCCGCAGCAGCACGCGGCGCTGCAGCAGCTCGCGGACCTGGCCCACGTCGAGCGCGACGCCCCGGTGCTCCTTCCAGAGCACGAACGGGCAGCCTTCGCGCCAGCCGGAGCAGCCGTAGCCGCGGTTCCCTTCGATGACGGGCCGGCCGCAGCGCGGGCAGTCGCCGAGCTTTGTTTCATCAACGCTTGACGATTCCGCGCTGCGGATGATTCCTTCGGTGTAGCAGACGATCTCGTCCATGAACTGGCCGGGGTCGAGCCGGCCGTGCTCGATCTCGCGCAGCTTCGCTTCCCATTCGCCGGTCAGCTCCGGGCTTTTCAGCCCCCGGTCGCGCACCAGCGCGATGAGGTAGCGCCCCGCGTCGGTGGCGAGCAGCGTCTTCTTGTCGCGCAGGATGTAGCCGCGCGCGAGCAGCGTCTCGATGATGGCGGCCCGCGTCGCCGGCGTGCCGAGGCCTTTT
>JAYSSW010000113.1:0-2313 GCA_043720335.1 Planctomycetia bacterium | reverse complement strand
CGGCGGGCTTACGCCGCGCCGCTCGCCTCCGGTCATGAAAGCGATCGTCCGACTCCCCTCACCAACACGTCAGTCGCAGACGCGGCGCATCAGCGCTTCAAGCGACCAGGCCTTGTGCTTCTCCAGGAAGCGCAGCAGGAAATGGCACGCGACGACGAACGCCGCCGCCAGAGAAAACGCGAGCGGGGCGCCCATCGCCCGGCGCCAGTAGTGGGTCACGTCGTCCAGGCCGGTCCACGCCCCGTAGATCCACAGAGGCCACAGGATGACGAGGTGATGAAGCACATAGACCGTCAGCGAGAACGTGCTGAACCGCACCAGGCTGCGCGCGAGCCAGCCGTCGGCTGTGCCAGGTTCGCGGTCGAACATGCGGTGCAGCAGCGTCATGGCGAGGACGCAGACGCCGAGCATCGCCAGGACGTAGGTCGCCGACGCCGGGAACTCGGTCAGCGCGCCGGCGTAGTGCCGGGCCAGCGCAGCGGGCAGCCGCGACTCCGCCGCCGCGCCGAGGCACGCGAGCGCCAGCATGCCGGCCCCCGCCGCGCACAGCCCGAAGTGGGCGGGCCGGCGGCGCTGGAAGAGCAGGTCGCCGCACACGAAGCCGGCCAGCGGGAAGACGATCCACGGCAGCACCGGGAAGTAGCCGTTGGCGAAGTATCCGAAAGTGATGTCGCGGATCGTGAAATCATACGTGTAGGCGCCATCGACCCAGTACGAATCATATTCGCCGACAACGCGCAGCAGCGGACTGGCGAGAAATACCATCACGCCGATCAGCCCCAGGATCGGCAGCGGCAGCTTCCGCGCGAACGCGAGCAGCAGCAGCGCCGTGCCGATCAGCGTCAGCACGTCCCAGTTGAACGTGTCCTCCGGCAGCCAGACGGCGAAGTTGAAGACGATGCCGACGCCGAACAGGAACAGCCCGCGCCGCAGCGTGACGGCGGTGGTCTCGGAGTCGCGGCGCCGCTGCGCCTGCTGCTTCCGCGCCCACAGCGCGTAGCTCAG
Organism: Planctomycetia bacterium; assembly: GCA_043720335.1. Classification (GTDB taxonomy): domain Bacteria; phylum Planctomycetota; class Planctomycetia; order Gemmatales; family Gemmataceae; genus JAYSSW01. Next base: position 1,308 of record JAYSSW010000113.1, on the reverse strand, counting down.
CCCGGAGACGAACGTGAACAGCGGCGCCGGGAAGCTGCCGAGCAAGGCCGACACGTCGTACAGCCAGACGAAGTCGCCTTCGCGCGGCGCCAGGTTCTCGACGAAATGCACCTGCACCATCAGCAGGATCGCGGCGCCGCGCAGGAAGTCGATCGACCGGTAGCGAGGCATGCTCAAACGCCCATCGTCCAAAGCAGGTCGATCAACAGCAGGATCGTTTCGGCGGCGAGCAGCACGATGATGACCCATTCCAGGGTGCGCTCCTGGCGGGCGGCCTTGTAGTCGGCGATGCGCTGGCTGCACGTCTCGTGGAAGCGCTCGAACACCTCGAGCTGCGCGGCGAGCGCTTCGAGCCGGGCTTCGGTGTGCGCCTTCTCGCGCAGCCTTTCGACGAGCTGGTTCGCGAGCAGCGGCAGCGTCGGGCGCGGCTGGGTGAAGCGAGGCCCGATCCGCGCCAGCCGCATCCGCCGACGCAGCGTCAGCTCGACGCGCTGGCCGACCTGGTCGAACAGCTCCGGGTCGTAGGACGCCACTTGGTGCGCCTGCGGCGCATCGTGGTCCATCTGCTGCCAGCTGTCGGCGACTTCCCGCTCCAATTTGCGAAGTTCGCCTTCATGGTGGCAGAAATCGACGAGGGCCAGGAAGAACGACTGCACGCGGTCCGGGGCCGCCAGCACCGCAGCGCGTGCGGGGGTCCAGACGACCTGCGCCCCGTGCAGCGTGATCGCGACCGGCGGCGCCGAGCCGGCCTCGCTCCCGTCCGCGACCCACTTCATCAGCTCGTCGCTCGACCCCAGCTGCTCGTTCGGCTGGCGCGGCACCACCAGCACGTCGATCCCGTAGCCCGGCTTCGCTTCGTCGTCATTCAATACGCACACCGCGACGCACGCCGCCGGATCGCGGAACGCGAGCAGCGTTTCCTGGCCTGGCGCGGCTTGCGGCACGTACCGGACGCGGCGCAGCGTCCCCTCGGCGAGCAGAGATAATTTCGTTGTGGTAGGTTCCGTGGAAATCATGATAGGTTTGATCTCATCTCGCAATACATCAGGTTGCCGGGGGTGGGGCGTTGCCAGGCGACACGAACCCGGAGCGCAAGCGATGGGATAGCAGCGAACCATGAAGGCGGACAATTCTGGCTCCGCGTGCCGTCAGGCGATCCCATCGCTTGCGCTCCGGGTTCGTGTGGAAAACCTCATTCCAAACGGTTCAGGGCAGATATGTTCCGCTGGCTCATCTCGCCCGCCAGCCACTCGGCGACGAAGTCGGCGTCCTCGACTCCGCCGACGACCAGCAGGTCGGGGTGGTTCG
>JAYSSW010000112.1:0-2313 GCA_043720335.1 Planctomycetia bacterium | reverse complement strand
ATTCGCGGTTGAGGCGGTCGAGGCCGCCCGCGCCTTCGTCGGCGCCGGCGACGCGGTGGAACGGGACGAAGCCGAGGCGCTCGTTGAGCTGCGGGTCGGTGAAGGTTTCGAGGTCGGCGCTCTCGGCCAGGTCGGGGGCGACGGCGATGGGGACGCCGGTCGCCTTGCCGGTGACAGGTTCGGCGGGGACGCTGCCGGGACTGGTCACGGGGCGTGCGACCATGCGGTAGATGCCGGCGCGGGGCAGGTCGGTCGCGGCGACGACGAGGCGGCTGCCCCCCGCCTTCGCCGGCTCGCCGAGGCGTTCGTTGCGGCCGTCGGGGTGGACCAGCGTGTAGGTGTGCGGCGTCTTCTCGGTCGGGTGCCAGTTGAGCGTCTGCCCGGCGACGACGTTGTACGTCTGCGTTTGGCCGAACAGCAGATGGTTGACCGTCGTGTGCAGGAACGGCACGAAGACCCACGACGCGGGCCAGTCGGACCACTGCACGTTGAACTTGTCGTCGAGCTGCAGGTTGGCGGCCGTGGTGAACAGCACGACTTCGCCTGCGTCGACTTTGCGCGACAACACCGCCGGCTTGCCGTCGCTGTAGCGGAGGACGACGCTGACGGCACTCTCGTCCTTCTTGTCCTTGTCGGTCTTCTCGGTCTTGTCACTCTTGTCGTCGGCGGGCTTCTTGTCGGCGATCTCGGTGGTGTCGAGATACTGCCATATGCCGATCTCGCCGAACTCCTTGTAGCGTTCGTCGTCCTTGAACGGCAAGAAAGCGGGAGGCTCGAAGCTGTTGCGGTTGAGGCGGGCCGGCTTCTCGGCGGGGAACTTCACGCTCTTGCCCAGCACGGCAGGCAGCAGCTTCTGCTTCTCGCCGAGGAGCTGGTTGTAGCTCTCCGGGTTGACGTTGTCGCCGGCGTAGATGACCAGCCCGTGCCCGGCGCGGACGTAGCCCCCCAGCGCTTCGACGAAGTCGGCCGGCAGCGCCTCGGCGGGGCTGCCCAGCTTCGGCTGCAATGCCACGTTCGCCAGGATGCACAGGTCGTAGCGCGCCAGCTGCGCGGGCGACGCCAGGCGCGGCGTGATGACGTGCGGCTGGAAATAGAACGTGCTCCATTCCGTCTCGCGGGCAGGCAGCAGGCCGAGGGCCAGGTTGTAGCTCGACGACCTGCCCGGCTTCTCCTTCGAGTAGTCGCCATCGACGACGAGGATGTGGACGTAGTCGCGGACCAGGATCACTTGATCGAGGCGGTTGTCCCCTTCCAGGTCGTCGTGCTTGAGCGAAGCGGTGAGGGTTCGCAGCCCGACCTTCTCGAACTTGGCGGTCAGCGTGACCGCACGAGTTTCGCCGGGCGGGAGGCTGTCGAGGGCCTGCTTCTCCTGGTTCTTGTCGTCGCCGTCGGCGCTGAGGGCGACTTCGAGGTTCTGCACCGACTCGGTGCTCTGGTTGCGGACGAGGACGCTGAAGCCGACGCGCTGGCCGGGGCGAGGCACGCCCGCTTGCGGGGTCACGCCGATGATCGAGACGTTCTTGACGGTGCGCGTGCCGCAGCGCACGAGATGGACGGAGGTCTTGTCCTTCAGCTCCTGGAGCGTCTGCACCAGCTCGTTGCTCTGGCGTTCCCAGCCCTGCTTCTGCATGTCGCTGAAGACGTACAGCTCCTTGTTCGCCGCCTGGCCGATGCGAAGAATTTCGCTGGCGCGGACGACGCCGGGCGTGAGGTTGGTGGCGAGCGAATCGACCTTCAACTCGCCGACGAGGTACTTGGCCTGGTCGAGATTGGCGGGCGAGCGCGGGCCGAGCAGCTCCTCGCGGCCGCCGGCGCAGCGGACGATCTGAACCGTGGAGTGGGGGGGCAGCTCGTCGATGATCTTCTGGGCTTCGATCTTGGCGCGTTCGAGGCGGGTCTTGGCGCCGTCCTGGGCGCCCATGCTCATCGACAGGTCGAAGACGAAGACGGCGTCGACGGCGTCGCCGCGCCCGGTGCCGCGCAGCACCGACGAGATGGGCCGGGCGAACGCCAGAGCGAGCATGATGAGCAAGAGGCAGCGGACGGCGAGGAGCAGCAGTTCTTGGAACTTCAGGCGGCGGCTGGTCTGCTCGATGCTGGTGAGCAGGAACTTCATGGCCGCCCAGGGGACGGTCCGGTAGCGGCTGCGGAAGAACAGGTGGATGGCAATGGGCACACTGGCGGCCAGCGCGCCCCAGAGCATGTACGGTGTGAGGAAGGACATGGCGTTCCGTCGTGGTTCTGCCGCGTCGCGGCGATGTCGTGGTACGTTGGAGAAGGCATCTCACGGAAAGCCCAGGGCTGCTGCCCTGG
>JAYSSW010000111.1:0-10436 GCA_043720335.1 Planctomycetia bacterium | reverse complement strand
CGTGAAGCGTATCCCCGCCGCCCAAAAGCGAACCAGTTCAAAAAAAGGAAACTGCCCACGCCCAGGCCTGTGCCCGAAAGTTAAAACGAGTGCCATTGGCCTGCCGGTCGCGGTTCCTGCGCATGCGGCTTCGGCGTGCTTGTCCTACATGCGAGGCTCGCGTTTGGATCAGAATTCCCGCTCGTCCGTCTCCGGTTCCTCGCGTTCGGCGCTCACCGCGATGCCCAAGGCTTCGAGGAATTCCTTCAGCCGCACGAAAGCCGCTTTTGCGTCCAGGTTGACGATGCTGGGATCGCGCGGCTCGTGCTTGCCGTGAGCGATCCCGTTCCGGTAGTCGCGCACCTGCTTCGCTTTCAAGAGGGTCGAACCCCTACGTCCGCTTGAATTCGCTGCAAAGGATGCTTGCCGCGATCGCGACGTTCAGCGATTCCGCCTGGTGAGTGTGCGTGCTGAAGTTCGGAATGCGAAGGTGACGCGTACAGAGACGTGCCAACTCGTCGCTCAAGCCATGCCCTTCATTTCCGAGGAGGAGCAGCGCGTTGCGATCAAGCCGCGTCTGGTAGAGGTTGTCGCCTTGGAGAGCTGCCGCGTAGACCTGCTTGCCGCGCCGCTTCAACTCCCGGACGATGCCCGGCAGATCGTTGCTGTAGTGGACATGGACGCGGGCGATGGAACCCATCGCGGCCCGGACGACCTTCGCGCTCCAGCAATCGGCGGTGCTGCCCGTCGCCAGGACATCCTCGATGCCGAACCAATCGCACAGGCGCAGGATGGTGCCGAGATTGCCGGCGTCCTGGACGTCATCCAGGCCAAGCACCAGCGGCGTTTCCAGGCGATCCAGGTCGAGAGCGGGACGAGGCAATCGGACCAGGGCCAGCACCTGGCTCGGCGACTTCAACTCGCTGATTCGATCCAATTCCGCTGCCGTGATTCGCCGCGTCTCGGTCGGGGCACGGAGCAGCGGGGCGTTCTCCGCGAGCCACTCCTGGACGGCGAAAATCGTCTTCAACTCCAGTCGTGAGCGCAGCAGATCCTCAACGAGCTTGGCCCCCTCCGCGACGAAGACGCCCGCCTCTTGACGATGCTTCTTCTGCGTCAACGAACGGATGAATTGAAGGTCCGCTTTTGAAATCATCGTTGGCTTTTCGATCTCGACGGGGCACCCTGCGAAACCGCTATCCAATACTGTATCAACGAACCTGTCGCGGGGCCGTCGCGCGGGGAGCATGCTCCCTGCCGGTCGCGGTTCCTGCGCCTGCGGCTTCCTTTTCCGCTCTGCGTCTCTGCGGTTGGGAACCATGAAAAATCAACAGGCATTCCCGTTTTCCAGGCCGAGCCCGGTGGTGAATCTGACCGGGCGGGTCATGGCCGCTTTCTGGGTTTGGCAGCCCGCCCGCGAACCCGCCGCCGCGGCGCCGCCTCTTCCCATCGCGGCCGCCAGGCCGACAATGACGGGGGGCGCCCCCTCCTTCGCGGCAAAGGTCAGCGACGATGACGCAGTGGAACGGACTCTGGATCCTCGACAAACCCGCCGGCATGACCTCGCGCGCCGCGGTCAACCGCGCCCTCGGCTGGCTGCCGCGCGGCACGCGCCTCGGGCATACCGGCACCCTCGACCCCCTCGCCACCGGCGTGCTGGTTCTCTGCGTCGGTGCGGCGACACGATTGGCCGAGCACGTCCAGGCCATGCCGAAGGTCTACGAGGCCGGCATCGTCCTCGGCGCCCGCAGCGACACCGACGACGCCGACGGCGCGATCACGCCAAGCGAAGCTTCAACCCCGCCGAGTGACAGCGCTGTTGTCACAGCTTTGCAGCGTTTTGTCGGCGAACTGTCGCAGACCCCGCCGGCGTACTCGGCCGCGAAGATCGGCGGCCGGCGCGCCTACGACCTGGCCCGCAAAGGCGCCGACCTGGAACTGGCGCCGCGCAAGGTCACGATCCACGGCATCGACGTGGTCCGCTGCGCCTATCCGCGCCTCGACATCGTGGTCCGCTGCGGCAAGGGGACGTACATCCGCTCGCTGGCCCGCGACCTCGGCGAAGCGCTGGGCTGCGGCGGGCACATCGCGTCGCTGCGGCGCACGCAGGTGGGCGGCTTCCGCGTGGACGACGCGCTGACGCTGGAGGCCGACGTGCCGACCGCGCGCGGCCGGCTGCTGCCGTTGTCGATGGCGGTCAGCGCGCTGCCGCGCCGCGTGCTGTCGGCGGAGGAAACCGCGAGGGCCCGCCACGGCCAGGCGCTGGCGGAGGAGCTGCCCTATCCCGCCGGGGCCGAGGTCGCTTTGTTCGACGCGACGGGCCGGTTCGTCGCCATCGCGTGCTACAACGTGCACCACCGCAGCCTGCGCCCCGCGAAAGTCATGAACGAGGAGCACGCAACATGATCAACCCGTACCTGGTCGGCCCGCGCTTGTACGCCCGGCCCGTCGAGATCAGCGACGCGCCGGTCCTGCAGGGCTGGGTCAACGATCCCGACGTCCGCCGGACAACGATGCGTCATCGCCCGATGAGCCTGAAGGGGGAGGAGGCGTTCCTCGAATCGCTGCGCGAGGACGAGAAGACGCATCTGCTGATGCTGATGCTGAAGGCCGACGACCGGCCGATCGGCGTGGCGTGCTGGTTCCAGATCGACCAGCGCAACCGCAGCGCCGAGTACGGGCTGACCATCGGCGCCAAGGACTGCTGGAACCAGGGCTACGGCGGCGAAGCGACGCGGCTGATGATCGACTACGCCTTCGGCCGGCTCAACCTGCACCGCGTCTGGCTGCGCGCCATCGCCAGCAACCTGCACGCCGTGCGCCTCTACCGCAAGGCCGGCTTCCGCGACGAGGGCCTGCTGCGCGACGACTACTTCGACGACGGCCGCTACTGGGACGTCCACGTCATGGGCCTGCTGGCGACGGAGTGGGTCCGCGGCGAGAAGACGTAGCGGTCAAGCCATCAAGCCCGCTGCTGTCTGAGGCGGCGGGGTCGGCGCATGGTTCCACCCCGCCGCCTCAGACGGCAGCGGGCTTGACCGACGTTTCAAGAAGGGAAGCAGCTCACGGACACACGAACTCCGCCTTGTTCGTCAGCAGCGGCAGGCGCGGCTCAAGCCGGAAGAAATCCATCCGCATCTTTTCCACGCGCAAATCGCGATCCTCGTCGGGCACGACCTGCCAGCCGTCCCAGCAGTACAGCATCTGGATCGCGACGCGGTCCCCTTTCTTCGCTCCGAAGTCCTTCGGCTCGAACTGCCATTCGATGTGCAGCTTCTTCCCCCGCAGCCTCTCGCGGCCTCTCCGGTCGAGGAGTTGCTCGATTGCCTCCTTCGACTTGTCCTTCGGCTTGACGCGGCGGTCGTTGACCCAGACGCGGCAGAGCCATTGACGATGCGGGTCGTCGTGGTCCATCTCCATCTCGGATTCGATGCTCAGTCGTTTGGCGTCCGCACGCAACTTGACGCGGGGATCGGGTCGCTCGAACGTCCAAAGCGGCAGCGATTCCGACGGGTCGAATTTCGAGTTGGCTTCGCGGCGCGACAGCATCGGTCGAGCACCATCGCAGCAGGGCGTTGCGAGTTTCGTCACTTTCAGCCGCAGGTTACGCTCGTGGAAGGCGCCGTCGTCCTCCTCGGCTCGCTTGACCACTTCCTCCGCGTGGTCGAGCGGAGTCCAGAAGTCCGGCGCCGCGTCCTTCAGCAAGACGAGCGCCGTCGCGACTCGGCCGCCGGTCTGGTCGCAAAATTTCACCTCGACTTGCTTCGCCATGCCGACAGAGACGGTCGCCATGAACAGGAACTTGCTCGCTCCGTTGCCGCCCCCTGCGACTCTGTCTAGAAGCTTGCGGAGCTCTCCAGGAGAAACTGGGCCATCGGGCGACCATTCCAGATGCAGCGGCCCCAGGCTGGACGGCTCTGCGGACGCTTCCCATTCCTTCCCCTCGACCAGCGCGTAGACGAGGAACGCGCCATTGCGCGTCGCTTCGCGCGCTTCCAGGCCGACGCGGACCTTGCTGCCGTCCTTGAGCGTCAGCAGCGGCTGGGCGGCGAGTTCGCCCCAGGTGCGCACAGCCGCGATCTTGGCCGGAGCCTGGGCGTCGGCGACCGTCGCGCACGACAGCAGCAACACGAGCGGAGCGATTCGCATGGCGGCACCTGCGGGGATTGCGGGGACGATTCCAGAACGATTGTACCACGATCACGATGCGTTGTGCCGGCGTTACATGGAACGTTCCCAGCCCCACTAACCCTGAGCGCAAGCGAGGGGATCGCAGCGAACCATGCTGACGGATATTCTCGTTCCGCACGTCGTCAAGGTATCCCCTCGCTTGCGCTCAGGGTTCGTGTGACGTCTGCTGGCATGGGAACGCGGAACCCCCGCCCGCGACAAAAGTCGAGGGCGGGGGTTCTGTGGTTCGCGCGCCCTTCCGCGTGCTACTTCGTCAGCGCCTGCACGGCTTCGACGATCTGCTTCGACGTGAGGCCGTACTTCTCGAGCAGGGCTTCCGGCTTGCCCGACTCGGCGAAGGTGTCGTTGATGCCGACGAAGCGCATCGGCACCGGGTGCTGGCGGACGACCGACATCGCGACCACACTGCCCAGGCCGCCGTGCAGCAGGTGCTCCTCGGCGACGACGATGCGGCCCGTCTCCTTGGCGGCGGCCAGGACGGCGGCCTCGTCGAGCGGCTTGATCGTGTGCATGTCGAGGACGCGGGCCTGCACGCCCTTCGTAGCCAATTCATTGGCGGCTTCGAGGGCGGGGGCGACCATCAGGCCGTTGGCGATGATCGTCACGTCCCTGCCTTCGCGGAGCTGGATCGCCTTGCCGATCTGGAAGTCGCAGCCGTTCTCGTACAGCAGCGGCACGTTGGGGCGGCCGGCGCGGAGGTAGGCGGGGGTGGCCAGCTTGCCGAGCGCTTCGACGGCTTTGAAGGTGGAGATTTCGTCGCTGGGGACGATGACGGTGAAGTTGGGGAGGGAGCAGGCGAGGCCGACGTCCTCGATGCCCATCTGGGAGGGTCCGTCCTCGCCGATGCTGATGCCGGCGTGGGTGCCGACGACCTTGACGTTGAGGTTGGGGAAGGCGACCGACATGCGCAGCTGGTCGTAGGCGTTGCACATGACGAAGGCGGCGAAGCTGGAGAGCCAGGCGTGCTTGCCGGAGGCGGCGAGGCCGGCGGCGACGCCGACCATGTTGGACTCGGCGATGCCGACGTTGAAGAAGCGGGTGGGGAACTTCTTGCCGAAGAGGTCGGTGCGGGTGGAGTTGTGCACGTCGGCGTCGACAACCACGGAGAGGGGGTCGGATTCGCCGAGCTGGGCCAGGGCCAGCCCGAAGGCCTCGCGGACGGATTTGCCGAGTTTCATGGCGGTGCTGCTCGCTTCGGGAGGAGTGTCTTGGTTCGCGTCATTGTAGGAACCGCTGGCGGGGATTGCAGGCTGCGGATCGCGGATTGCGGATCGGCGAGCCGCCGGGATCGCTTCCTGCCGCCAGTCGTTACAATAAGGCGGTGCGTGAACGCGAACCGTGTTCTGTTCGTTGCGAGGTTGTCGCATGCGTTGGTTATCGTTCAGTGGGCTGGTGGCGATGATGTGCGTGGCGGCTTTCGCGCATTCGCAGGGGGACGAGAAGCCGAAGGCGGGGAAGCTGGCCAAGGAGGAGGAGGCCGCCCTGCAGCCGGGGCTGACGCTGCGCTTCTTCGTCGGCGAAGCCAAAACTCCGCTCGACGCGCGGCGGGTGCGCATGCCGACGCTGCACGTTCCCGCCGGCGAGTCGCCGTCGCCATTCCTCGCCCCCGGTCCGTTCCTCGCCGAGTTCGCTGGATACCTCAAGACCAAGTTCAAAGGCGAGCAGAAGTTCCGCGTCGTCGGCAGCGGCAACGTCGTGCTGCGCGTCAACGGCAAGATCGTCATCAACACGACGCTCGACGACAAGACGCCCGAAGCCATCATCACGGGGGTCGATCTCGTGAAGGGATTCAACCGCCTCGAACTGGAGCTGCGCCGCCCGGCCACAGGTGATGCTGCGGTGCGGCTGTACTGGACCGACGAGAAGATCGGCTTCGAGCCGGTGCCCCCCGAAGTGCTGTTCTCGCGCGACGACGACGCAACGCTCGTCGAGGGGACGCAGAAGCGCGAAGGCCGGCTGCTGTACGCGACGCTCGGCTGCGCCCGCTGCCACGCCCTGCCGAATGGCGTCGCCGCCGACAAGACCGCCATGCCGGAGCTGAAGATGGAAGGCCCGTCGCTCGCTGACGCCGGTCAGCGGCTGGGCACTGACTGGCTGGCGGCGTGGATCGCCAACCCGCGTGCGATCCGTCCCGAGGCGACGATGCCGCACGTCCCGCTTGGCGCCGAAGCCCCCGCGAAAGCCGCCGACCTGGCCGCGTTCATCACCACGCTGAAAAGCGACAAAGCCATCGAGCCTGCCAAGGACGGTGATGCCGAGAAGGGGGAGAAGCAGTTCGAGAAGCTCGGCTGCGTCTCGTGCCATCATTTCGGCGAGGCGACGAAGGAGGACTCGCTGGGCCGGCTGTCGCTGCACTTCGCGAAGGCGAAGTATTCGGCGGCGGGCCTTGTTGCTTTCCTGCGTTCCCCGCACGCGCATTATCCCTGGACGCGCATGCCCGACTTCAAGCTGAAGGCCGACGAAGCCGCCGACCTGGCCGCCCACATCACAGCAGCGGCGAAGGGGGCCGTTGCGGCAGCGGCGCAAGGTGACGCAGCGCGCGGCAGTAAGTTGTTCAGCGACGCCAGCTGCGCCAACTGCCATCGGTCCGCGAATGAGGTTGCGAAGGATCTGCCGACCGTCGCCAAGCGGGTCGCGCCGTCGAAGTTCGACCTGGGCTGCCTCGCCGTCAAGGTGGAGCAGCGCGGCGGCGCCCCCGACTTCGCCTTGAAGGACGAGCAGCGCAAGGCGCTCGTCGCGTTCCTCAACAAAGGAACCGAGTCGCTGGTGCGCGAGGTGCCGGCCGAGTTCGCGCAGCGGCAGATGCATGCACTTCAATGTGTGTCGTGCCATCGCCGCGACACCGAGGTTTCGCGCTGGTTCATGGTCAACGAGGAAGACGGCCGCATGACCGAGATCCTGCCCAGCCTGAAGTGGACCGGCCAGAAACTGCGTCCCGACTGGACCGCGAAGATGCTGGCGGGCCAGATCGACCAGCGCGCCCGCCCGTGGCTGAAGGCGCGCATGCCGGCGTTCCCGGCCCGGGCCGAGATGCTCGCGCACGGGCTGTCGCATGAGCACGGCTACGGCGTGAAGGAGGACCCGCGTCCCGCACTTGATGCGAAGTTGGCCGAGATCGGCGCGAAGCTGATCCCGCAGATGGGGGGCTTCCACTGCAACAACTGCCACGGCATCGGCAAGACCCCCGCCATCGCCCCGTTCGAGGCCCCCGGCGTCAACCTGCTCGACGCAGCTATACGATTGCGCCACGAGTACTACTCGCGCTACATGCTCGACCCGTCGAAGGTCGACATCGTGCTGCGCATGCCGGTCTTCGCCGAGGACGGCAAGACGAAGGTGGTCGACGTGTTCGACGGCGACGCCCGCCGCCAGTACGAGGCGCTGTGGCACTACATCCAGACGCTGCCTGCGATGAAGGAGAAGTAGGAATCGGTCAAGGATGGGCCGTTTGGAAGACACGCAGCGACCGGGAGGTTCCATCCCACATTCGCTGACCGTGCGGCATGTCCCCGGTTCGAGCAATCCGGCTGCGACGAGCGACCCCGAAAACGCTCACCCCATTTTTTCCCAAATTTTCCTTGATCTTTCTCTCCGAAAGTTTTAATCTGCTTGTAACTTCCATGTCTTGCTGGTTCGCCCGTCCGATTTCGACCGTCGCTCTTTGGTTGCGAACGACCTGCTGACATGCCCGTTTCGGCTCAAACTGCTGAAATTGGCTTGCGGCACGACTGCGCATCATTCCCGTATCACTCACAGGTTCAAGCGATGCTGGCCTAAACAGCAATCCATGCGTGCAACGCAAGCATGCCGCACCCAGAATGCGGACCATCCCTGGTGATTGTTCGGCCAACGATGGTTGCTCCTTCGCCGCAACGCTCAGCCAGCACGGCAGTAGCGACGATCGCCTGAAAGAGACGTGGCATTCGCTCGTGTTCGGCCCGATATTTGCCAATCTTCTTGCTCATTGTCTTCTCATGATTCGTCGGGCCTTGTTCGATGAACGACAGGTGCCTCCACGGTGTTTTCCGTTCCTTCATTCTTCTCTTCGAGGGTTCCATGTTCCCAACCGTTCTCCGCAAACGTCAGGGCTTCACCCTGATCGAGCTGCTGGTGGTGATCGCGATCATCGCGATCCTCATCGCGCTGCTCGTCCCCGCCGTCCAAAAGGTGCGCGAAGCCGCCGCCCGCGTCCAGTCGACCAACAACCTCAAACAGCTGGGGCTGGCGACGCACGGGTTCCATGACACGTTCAAGAAGTTCCCCCTCGGCTACGCCGGCGGACCGGCCTACCCGGGCAGCGGCTCGTTCAAATCGCAGCCGGACGGCAAGCCCGGCTCCTGGATCAACGCCATCCTGCCCTACATCGAACAGGGCAACGTCCAGAAGGTCGGCGCCACCGGCTCGCAGCTCTCGATCCTGATCTGCCCCGCCGACGCCAACGCCCAGAAGGCCTACTCCGCGCAGTACGGGGTCACCAGCTACCTCGCGGTCGTCGCCAGGTCCTACTCCGGCGAACGCGACGGCATCCTCAACTACCGCGCCTACACCACCATGACCAGCATCACCGACGGCACCAGCAACACCGTCATGGTCGGACCCCGTCCCCCCTCCCCCGACCAGTACTGGGGCTGGTGGGCCTACGGCGAAAGGGACTCCTGCTGGTACACCGATCCCATCTTCCCGTACCGTCCGGGCACCTTCAGCAACGCCGCCGACACCAACCACTACTGGAGCCCCTTCGCCGGCGGCGGCATGTGGCTCTTCGGCGACGGCTCGGTCCGCTTCATCCCCTACTCCGCCGCCGCACTGCTGCCCGCGCTGACCACCAAGAGCGGCGGCGAGGTCGTCAACACGAACTTCTAGCCCGCTCCGGGGACGGCTCGCATCCTCCCCCCCTAATGCTCAATCCCGCGCCGCAGGCTCGTCCCACGACGACCTGCGGCTCTTGCATTCCCCTCGCACCTCCTGCCGGAGTACCTCCATGCCTGCACCACGACTCGCTTCCCTGATCGGCGGCTCCGCCTTCCTCTGCCTCTCCCTGGCCCTTGTCGGCTGCGGCGGCGGACCCGCCAAGACCAACGTCTCGGGCACCGTCACCTACGGCGACAAGGTCGTCAAGATGGGACAGGTCAACATCTGGGGCGCCGACGGCGTCGTCGCCGCCGACATCAACCCCGACGGCACCTACCTCGCCAAGGGCGTCGCCGCCGGCGAAGCCACTGTCAGTGTCGTCAGCACCAGTCCCGCGATGGATGAGCGCGGCGGCGGCGGCCGCAAGCTCCCCGATGGAATCAAGCAGGATCCCGCCGAGAAGAAAGCGGACGCCAAAGACTGGATCGCCATCCACGCCGACTACTCCAGCCCCGCCACCTCCGGCTTGAAGTTCACCGTCGGAACCGGCGAGCAGAAGCACGATGTCAAGATGGCCAAGAAGTAGCGTTCGGCCTTCTTGCAACCCAAGCGGGCCGCCCGTCTCCCGACGCGCGGCCCGCTTCTTTCGTTGTCGGCGAACTCGCTCACTTCTGCCCGGCGATCTCCCGAACCGCCCCTTCCAACACGACGCGCATCGCCTCGAAGTTCAGCGACGACCCGCCCCCTTCCGACTTCTCGCACACGCGCAGCACGTTCCGCACGACCTTCTCGCGCAGGCTGCGCCCTTCCTCGATCATTTCCACGTTTTCCAGCTGCTCCGGGTAGCTCACCAGGCAGTGCGTCATGACACGGTCGACATAGATCGACACCGTGATGCGCTGCGCATGCAGCTCGGCCAGCCAGTCCTTCTGCAAGGCGACGAACTCGTCGCGGCGCGACCGGCGGTCGGCGTTCTCGTCCTCCGTGGGCAGTCCGCTGCGAACCAGCGGCTCGTTCGACATCGCAACCGCTTCGGGCGACTGCGTCCCGAACGGCTTCGATTGCAGCACGGGATACAAGCTGGCGGCGAGCAGGATCGCCCAGGGCGCGGCGAGAAGCAGGCGTGACATGGCGTCGTCTTTCCATGCAGAATCGCCAGATGCCTGGGGAGGCAGCCAGCGGCGGGACGCGAGAAGGATCTCGCAGGGAGGAGGGATCAACCGGCGGTGGGGTTCGCAGCAGAATGCAACACCACAAGGGGTGTTTGGTTCCGCCGCCGTCGCAAGGCAGGAGGGAGGGACGAGGAGGCGGCTTCATTTCCGCATCCGCTTTGGAGGATTATACGACGCAACCGTGCGCCGTGCGGCGAAATATGCGGCGCGGAAGCTGCGATCCCCTGAGCCCGAAGCGCCAGC